>NZ_JAUBRK010000132.1:0-5659 GCF_036701825.1 Microcoleus sp. MOSTC5
GCAGCCCTGCCTCTGAATTCTACATCTTCTGTCATTTGTCAAGTACAATTTATACCAAATTAGATGCGATTACCCTGATAATTATAAATACCAGCGATCAAATTAAATCTTAATCCTAAGCGTCTTCTTCGATTCCGGTATCTTGATGAAAGTATTCTAAATATATTTAAACTTCGATGTATATTTTCAATTATAATTCTGTCTTTTCCCCGTTGCCGATTAAAAACTTTTTTGGCTTGACTCAGTTTTTTATTTTTTTGAGCGATGTTCTACTATTAGTATGAATCTTTTTGATTCCTCGATCACCTTGCTTGATCGCCTAAAAGTTCAAGTTCTTCATTCATCCCGATCTTGCTTTTTTTAAACAAACTAAAATCATGCGTTTTCCCATTACTTAAAGCTGTACATATTATTTATTTCGGTACTTTTTGTATTGGCTAAAACTTGCGATTTATTGTATGATATTTTTGCTGGTCACTATAATATTTATTTTGCTTTTTTTGGGGACGCTCTATTTCATGTTCTGACACATCCACCGCTACAGTTTCTATCTCCTGAATTTGACTTTAATAAATATTTTTAACCGGTAAACTAAAGAGACCAGAATGTATTAAAGCTCGATCAGTTCTAATTACAATTCGATAAAAATTTGATTCATTAATACCCCATTTAATTCCCAAATGAAAAAAAGTAGGAGATTCTAGCAAATAGTATAATGTCATTAAAATTTGGTCTTCTACGCACAATTTACTTGGTCTTCCTGATTTTTTTTGAAGTATTTTTTCCGCTTTGACTATTTTTATCATCTCTTTGGATGTCTCTTGATGTACTCCACAGTAGCGTTTAAAGTCTTTGGGGTTAACTTTTGTAATTGTTCGTAATTCATATTATTAAGCTAATTTTTTCTTTTATTTTACCGAGAATCGCACTTTCGCAAGAGGTCTATTGAATGGAAACTGGTTCTGGTGCCGATGCTTCTGGCTGCGGTGGTGTTGGAGTTGGCAATGCAGCTTCCTGTCCCGGTTGTGTGGGCGGTGTTTTCGCTATTAGTGATGCTGTGGGTGTTGTTGCTAGCGATACAAGTTCTGGTGGTGCTTGCACACCTGTTTTTATGTGTGTTAGCTTATTACGTAGAAGGGCATATGTGTCAACGATTACCGTCCGTCGTCGTTGTTCGAGGATGAGGAGCAGTTGAATGCTTCTGATTCGGGGCCGGTGGTTGTTCCGGTTAAGCCATCCACTCCAGCAAAACGGAAAGCTTCAACAAAATGTACTTTTGAAGGTTTTCCACTTCTAAATTTTCGGACGTTAATAACAAATTTATCGACAATCGCTAAAAATCGAGTCTAGCCTAAATTGCGTCGGGTTTCAGTTAGTTTCGACAAGCTGACAATGCCGGCTCCTTTGCAACAGAGAACTTTGGATTTACTGAAGGTTTTCCTAATATTGTAGTCATCTATTAGGCGAGGGCATTAGCGCTATTGCCCGACTGATGGGGTTTTTGCTTGGATGCGATCGACCACTTGGGGGAAGTTCCGCTAGAAAAGTTGAGATCGTCTCAACTTTGCGACAGTTTTCGGGAAAGCAACGCTTACGCATCACACCAGGAAGCAAAGCGATCTCGCTTTCTATTTAGCTACCCTTAAACAACGAAACTATACTTAAATCTTGCACCAGTCGAATAATCTCACATTCCGTCTGCCCTGCTTGACAACAGGGGTTAAAACCCAAAGTTAATTTCTAGCTTCTCTGACAGGGGTGAAACTTCCTAATTGGTGCATTGTCTTACTTAGAGGCATCCAGCACATCCATGAATTTTCCATTCAAAGCACGTTTGAAGAGCCAGAAGAATTCACCAAAAATGGTGATGCCGTTAATTAACCAACATTGGTTGGTGCGGATCGTCCTGCGCTCTATTTCCTACTTCCGCAAAGACTTATGGCTGATCGTCACGCTCTTGCTTTTGATCGGGGCATCGGTGCTTTTCAACCTTCTCAACGCGTGGCCGGTGGCGATTCTAGTCGATACGGTTTTGTCACCCACTCCTAAATCCAACTGGATTCATACGCTGTTTCTTGCCCCGTTCGGTGAAGGCACGCTGAACCGAATTTTCGGAATGGCGTTCGTCGCGATGATTATCAGAATCCTGAGCGATACCGTTTTCATGCTCCGTAGGATGTTGAACTACCGCATCCAGTACAACGGAACCTTGCGGGTTCGCACCGAACTCTACGACAAAATGCAGGCGCTTAGCCTCGGCTGGCACGGCTCCCGATCGCAGGGTGACGCAATCTATCGGTTGAGCTACGACAGCCTCGGCCCTTGGGGGGTGATCGATACGCTCATCGGCTCCACCGCCGCATCGGTGACGCTGACGGCGATGATCTGGATCATGCTGTCGCGCCACGTCCTTCTCACCGTGTTTGCACTTTCATTTACTCCGCTTCTAATACTGGCGAATTGGTACTTCGAGGGAAGAATTAGGAGTCGAGCGTTGGAGTCGAAGCAGACCGATGCGGTGATGACCTCAACCATGCAGCAAGGTATAGAGTTGATCGGGCTCATCCAGTCCTTCGGTCGAGAAGCAACGGAGTCGCGGCGCTTCGGGCAGATGGTCGAACGCAGCGTCAAGGCCTCCATGCGGCTCAACTGGCAAGAGAACCTCTATCCGCTAGCGGTTCAGGTAGTCTTCGCCCTGGGAAGCGGGGTAATCTTAGGCTACGGCGGATACCTAGTTTATCGCGACCAATTCTTGCGTCCGGTGCCGAACGGCGTGAGCATCGGCGATCTGCTCGTATTCATGGCGTACTTGGGGCAGTTCTGGGACCCGATAGGTTGGGTGTTGGGGTTCACTACTAAGATTCAAACGTTTGTAGCTTCATGCGATCGCGTCTTTACTGTTATTGACGAGCCGCCCGCCATAAAAGATGAGCCTGATGCGCGATCGCTTCCCGTCTATCCCCGCACACTAGCACTTTCCGACGTGAGCTTTGAGTACAACTTTGGGCAACCCGTCTTGCGGAACATTAATGCTAGTATCGAGCCGGGTCAGATGGTGGCGTTTTTGGGCCCTAGCGGAACGGGAAAGAGCACGCTGCTCAATCTCTTGCCTCGCTTCTACGACCCGACATCGGGCAGCGTCCTCCTCGACGGCTTCGACCTCCGCACCCTTAAGATTGCCGATGTCCGCAAACACATGGCGATCGTCTCGCAAGGCAGCCCACTCTTCCCCGGAACGATCGCAGAAAATATTGCTTACGGTCGCCCGGATGCTCTGATCCTCGATATTCGGGAAGCGGCGATCGAATCCGGGGCAGCCGAGTTCATCGAAACCTTGCCGGAGCATTACGATACTTTAATCGCTGAGGGCGGTCAAAACCTCTCGGGCGGACAGCGACAGCGCTTAGCTATTGCGCGAGCGCTCGTCACTAACGCTCCCATACTCATCCTCGACGAACCCACGAATGCGCTGGACTTGAAACACGAGCAGTGGGTCCTAGAGACTCTGCAACGTCTGCGGCGCAAGAGAACCATCATCTTGGTCACGCACCGACTCGAAACTGCCGTAGACTGCGATCTGATTTTTGTGATGCAGGAGGGCGAGATTGTCGAATCTGGCACTCACGCCGAACTCCTTACCCAGCAAGGGTTCTATTACCGAATGTTGGGCTACAAGCCAGTAAGGTCAATAGGGCTTACTGATAAACCCTCCATAGAGTAGGAGTACGACATAGGGAACTTATTCTTATCCTTTTGCTCCAATCAGTTGGCTGTCTGGCTAGAAATAGGCGCGCATTAACTGACCCAGAGGTACAGAACGCTGCGAGCGAAACAAATACCAAGGGGCAGCAGGGCAAATAGTCGTAGGGCGGGCTACCTCTAAAAAAGTGCAAACGTACCGAAGATTTAGGAAAACGATGCAATCTCCCTGGCTACAATGGCTCTGGCAAACCTCCTAGGCGTAGAGAAGATAGAACCCATTTGAGATCTTTTTACGCAGTGGCTAGTCTTTTAAGCATCAGTCTGATAAAGCAAAGCTTGAGTTTGGCATTTGAACGAGCGAGTGTGCGATCAAAGTTTTTGACGCCAGCTTTTGCATCTTTCCACCCAAGCGTTTGAGCGTCAATCACCCATCTAGCCGCCGAGGGCACAAATCCAGATTGCCCTTTAGCGTGCTTTTCGGCTTTTGATGGCTTGGCCCAGAGTTCAAATTGAATCTGAGCCATAATCTGAGGATAAATCTCCTCCAAGGCAAGAGTTGCGTTTCTCAGGGTGGTACCCGTTGTCTAACAAGATGGTAGTTTTGGGAAGTTCGGCAGGTTTAAATTTGAAGTAATCGATGTTTTGTCCAAGCATTTCAATCAGCTTGCAGATCATCAGATAAGCTAGCTTTGGAGAGGGTGAGTAAAGAAGGGAAAGCCAAGTATATCGACAGCTAGATGTCTTTTGATGCCAAAGCGTGCATTTGTAGAAACAAAACCCTTTGTTTCCCCATTGCTTAGATGACGCTCATTGTGGTTTCCCCCTCGGTTTAGGCTGTAAAGAACCCTCGAATCGTTGTTGCTTTATCAGTTTTTGGACTAGACTTTTACGCTCCACAAAACCGGGTGGCTACCTTCCTAATTGACATTTTTTCTAGCAAGTGTGCTGCCACTATTTTTTATCGGAGATCGACAGAATATGCTTTCATTAGCTTTGAATACAGAATAATATTTCCTGTTTTTATTGTACCGTTTTACAGCGGGAACCGCTGTATGTAGCTAGACAATATTTAGGGCGACTTGGAAAAATTGACAATGGCATAGTGGCTGTGGTGAGCTGTGGTCTAGTATATGGTTAACTTTCCCATTAATGCTTGAAATTTATAAACCTAAAAAACGACTTAAACTAAAGGATAGTTACCTACGTAAACCCCTGATAGCCAGCCAGATGATTAGAGAAATTAAAGCAATGGGGTTTCAAATAGACTGTGTTCAGGCTGATAGCTTATATGGAGAAAGTACGAGTACATTCATTCGCTGTTTACAAGGATTAAGCCTTCAATTTGCTGTAGCGATTCGGAGTAATCACAGTGTGCATTTGCCCGCAGAGCAAAGGGTTAGAGCTAATAAATGACGTAAATAAAGAGCGGATTTTTTCCGATGGGAACCGAGAAGTTCGCTATATTAGAGAAATTATTTAGGGAAAAAAGAGAGCGTTGCGTTACTGGGAAATCACAACGGATATAGAGACATTTTCCGAAAATTCAACTTGGTATGTGATGACACTTGCTTCCGGGAGCCTTAGCTAAATAAGTTGGGAATTTATATGGAAATAGGACTTGGATTGAATAGGGTTTTCGACAAAGTAAGAGTGAATTAGGATGGGCAGATTTCCGAGTTATGCAATATTCATAGATTGAAAAATGGTGGGAAATCGTTTGTAGTGCTTACCTGATGCTCGGCCTCTATACTAGGTCTAATACAGCCGTTAACTCCCAGACTTCATCAGCCAGCACTTCATCCGCAAAAAACTTCTCACTTCTCCACCGCTTTGAGCAACATCAAGACGCTTGATGAAAAAAACAGTTGGAACATCCATATAACAATACTCCGGACAGTTTTTAAAGAAGGATGCGACGCCTACGGCAAGCAACGCTTACGCAATAAATCACAGAAGC
>NZ_JAUBRK010000133.1:0-5590 GCF_036701825.1 Microcoleus sp. MOSTC5
AGTTAGGAGTTGGGATTCAATCAACTCTCAGCAAAACTTTTCATTATATCATAAAATTATTTTGCAAGAGGTCTAATCAAGTTTGAATTTTAACAAAGTCAATCAAGTTGAAACGGAGTCGGGCTACAGCCGAGATACGCGCATTCCGAGGACATGACGTAAAGTTTTGCTACTTCAAGACAAAATGACTTGAAGTAGCAAAGCCTGAAATGTTTAGCAGTAAAAGATGGACGCTTTGGGGGTCTGTACGAGGCAGAGTATAACTACTACTCTGGCTTCTCAAACTTGGTTGAACAGTCAGCTAATTTAGGATGCTTTTGTGCTTGCAAGCTTCCTCGAAAGCAAAGTCGCGACTTATTTGTTACGTTTTTTAATATCACGTCCTCGGAATGCAGGTATCTCGGCTGTACCCCTTAAAACCTCACCCCTAATACCAATTTCCTAAATTTCTGCTACAGATAGAGCCTCTAAAATGAATTGCCATCCCGTCAAAGAAGCAATGAGTTCATTCGTCAACTTGTTTAACTCTTTTTGCTGAGCAATGCTCTCAACTCCTCTATGTGTTCAAATCTTAACCATTTTAATTGTTCTTTTACATACCCCCACAGTCTTTCTATTGGATTTACTTCTGGACTGTAGGCGGGCTGAAACAGTAAAATTACATTTTCTGGTATGCTTAAATTTAAAGAGTTATGAAACCCTCCATTATCTACTTGAATTATATGTAAATCAAGAGGATACTTACTGGCAAACAGCTCTAAGAATTTCTCAAAGCACACGGTATCTAGATGCGTAAACTCGTAAAAAAAGCTCTCTCCTGTTAGTGGTTCTACTGCACCGTATAGCCACAAATAAATAAAATCCCATAGCACTTGGACTTGCGGTTTTATGCCGCGACCTGTGAGCTTCCTTCTCTGTATTGTATGCAGCCCCATCCGACTTTCATCTTCACTCCAATATCGCACTTTTTCCCACTGCTTTAAAAAACTCTCACTCGCTCCTCAGACTGCCATTAATTAGAGATGAGAGTTTTTTTTAAATTCTTCTACTACCCCGGTTTTCTGTTTTTCACTCACCGGACGCGGGACTTTTAATTTTCCTTTGAGCCGATATCTTGCCCACTGGTGTACTGTGCGATATGCCGCTTTTACTTCACAGCAACTTGTCAGCCATTGGTGTACTTCTTTGTAGCTACTGAATCCTTCGGGTTCTTGTAATTCCTTTGATAATCTCTCTACAGTTTCAGGATTCATTATTCTTGGTCTTCCCGAACGAGGTTTCTGCAATAACAATTCTTCTATTCCCCCCGAGCGATAACTAGACAACCATCTTTGTATTGTGGTACGATGTTTTCCCGCGCCGCACAGCAGCAGACAATACGCTGTCTACCGTTTGGGTTTTGACCCAATACAGAACTTGCAGTTTTTCGTGGCGGTGAGCGTCTTTTTCTCTCCTCAAAAGAACTTTTAGTTCTTCTTCTGTTTCCCGAATTTCAATTTTGACCACTCCTGACATTTTTCCTCCTTCTGTTTGGGTACTAACTTACAAAAATGACCTTTACTAATTGTAGCACTACTTTATGAGATTGGTATAACTTATTCTATCCTTAATACGGCTTAACCCTAACCGAGAACTATTGACATGATTCCAGCGATTAAAAAAGTTTGGCTTTACACATTTTGCTTGTTTTTACTGACTCTTGGTTGCACGAGCGTTAACTCCAAAAGTAATAGAGAAGACACTCCCAACAACCAGACAAGCGCACCGAGCGGTATCGCAATATCCAACGCCGATGGCACAAACGAATTACGCGATCGGATCGAACAAATTTCTCAGGCAGCGATCGGGCGCGTTGGGGTGAAAGCCACAGTGCTAGAAACCGGAGAGTCAGTTACTTTGAATGGAGATCAGCAATTTCCAATGCAAAGCGTTTACAAGTTTCCCATCGGAATGGCTGTACTGGCTCATGTCGAACAAGGAAAGTTGAAACTAGATCAGCAAGTTCGTGTTAAAGCAAGCGATTTTGTCTCAGACCTTCAGCACAGTCCGATTCGAGACGAGAATCCGCAAGGGGTGGAACTAAGCCTAGCTGAACTGCTGAAATACATGATATCTGAAAGTGATGGGACAGCTTGTGATGTCCTGTTGAAGCTAATTGGTGGGCCGGAGGTGGTCACTCAGTATTTGCGTGACCTCGGTGTAAATGGCATTCTTATAGCCAATACGGAAAAGGAAATGGGTCAAGATAAAGCCGTGCAGTACCGCAACTATGCTTCACCTAATGCAGCCGTCGTCTTGCTGCGAGCATTACATGAAGGGCAAGGGCTTTCAGAATCTAGTCAAGCGTTATTGCGAAAGTTGATGACTCAGACACCTACGGGTCTACAGCGCATTAAAGGATTGTTGCCTGATGGGACAGTGGTAGCGCACAAAACTGGTACGTCACGTACCGTTGATGGAGTGACGGCTGCAACCAACGATGTTGGACTCGTCACGCTCCCCAATGAACAGCATATGGCGATTGCAGTTTTTGTTTCAGACTCTAGAGCAAACGATGCGGTACGCGAGGAAGTCATCGCAAAAGTGGCGAAAGCAGCATGGGACGAATGGAGCAAATAATTGCTGAAGGCGAAGGTTTTAACGGCCGATCGCTCTCTTTTATAGTGGAACTCATAAAAAACTTTTGTGATTCCTAAACCTTTGATGCCACTAGGCGCTGAGCACATTTTTAGGGATCGATGCCCTTCCACACAAAGTAACGCATTTTCTTTGCTCTGGTTTGTAGGGTTTCTCTGATAGGGCGGACGGTTAGTTGGCAGCCACTGTGCCGCCAGCCCGCTACAAGATTCCGAAGGTTTGGAGAAGTTTGCCACTACCTTGATGCGGGCTAGAACGATCGCTTTTACCCGTCCACCTCCTTCAACCCATCTTCCAGTAACATCCGCACGATATCCACTTTCTTGCGCCCCGTTTTTGCGGCCAACATCGACAGTTTGCGGTGCAGAGTTTCAGACATATCCACAGTAAACCTGACCGTGGCTTCTTTATCGGGTGCTTGCAGTTTGCTCATCAGGCTAGGCTCCTTTAATTGAATGGAAACTGGTTCTGGTGCAGATACTTGCGGTTTCGGGGGTTTGGCAATTGGCAATGCAGTTTCTGGTGTTAGCGATGCTGTGGGCGTTGCTGCTGGCGATACAATTTCTGGTGGTGTTGGCGATGCAGCTTCCTTTGTACCGAAGACAAATTCTTCCATCGCGCTGCCAAGTGGTTTGCGTTTCTTGGTACTCATTTCAACACTCCCATGATTTCCTTAAACAGTCGGCTGTACTCTTTGCCAGAATATGAGGCAGGTTGACCGCCCAAATCCCACACCGTAGCTGCTTGACCCGAAGAATCAGCAATCACCTGTTTTTGGTGAACGACTGATTTGAGCACAGCTTGATGGTGGGTGTAAGTTTTCCCAACAACTCCATTGCTTCGGTTTTGAGCTTTGTCCCCTTTACCGCACGGCAAGTGAAACATCACTGCTTGGGGTGGGCCTTGTCTTACTGATTGAGCTTGTTTGATGAGTCGCACCGCATTGGCTGCCGACTGTACGTCGATACCGCTCGGTTGCATCGGCATCACGGCTAAAAAGAGCTTTTAGGGGCGATCGGCTGCTCTATCGATCTCGCTAAAAATCTTCAATGGGTTCTATAGTTTGAGGTATCTCCCATCGTACTCATCCAGAGAAGCTCTATGGTTGCTCTACCGGGTATTGCTATTCTCAGCAAAATTTACGAAAGTTCTAATTCTCTGGTGTATCGGGGCATCAGCGTCCCTGACGATCAAGCGATCGTCATCAAAATGCTCAAGCAAAATTATCCCTCTCCCCAAGAACTAACTCGCTACAGACAGGAATATAAAATTACCCGTTCCCTCAAAGAGGAAGGAGTTGTCAAGGCATACAGCCAGCAGGAGTATCAACGCACTCTCGTCATTCTCTTAGAAGATTTTGGCGGGGAGTCCCTAGAGCAATGGATGCACAAGCGCCCAGAAACCTTCTGCCCCATGCCCTTATCCACGTTTCTCCAGCTTGCGATCGACCTCACAGATATTCTGGGCAGAATTCATGCCGCTAATGTCATCCACAAAGACATCAACCCCGGCAATATCGTCCTTAATCCGAATACTGGCGTTGTCAAAATCATTGACTTCGGGATTGCTACCCAATTTAGCCGCACTCATCCAACGTTCAAAAGCCCGCATGTTTTAGAAGGGACACTTGCCTACCTGTCTCCAGAGCAAACAGGGCGCATGAACCGTTCGCTCGATTACCGCACCGATTTTTACTCACTCGGTGTGACGTTCTACGAACTTCTAACTGGACACCTGCCGTTTCCAACAACCGACATTCTTGAGCTAGTCCATTGTCATATTGCCAAACAGTCTATTCCACCTCACCAACTGAATGCAACGATTCCCAAACCCGTTTCAGATATTATTTTGAAATTGATGGCGAAAAATGCGGAGGAGCGCTATCAAAGTGCTTGGGGAATCAAAGCCGATTTAGAACTCTGTGTTCATCAATTAGAAGAAACTGGTCGAATTGATAGCATTCAACTAGGTCTTCAAGATGTTTACAATCAGTTTCAAGTTCCACAAAAACTGTATGGACGGGACAAGGAAGTTGCAATGTTACTAGCAGCTTTCGATAGCGAAGCGCTGCTGCGTACTCCGTTGGAGAAGCCGCAGGCTAGCGCAGATTACGTAGCGTGTCCGGAGGACAATCGCGTCGCTTCTTTACAGAACAATACAGAAGCGACTTGGGAGAGGAAACAAACGGGCAACCCAAGATCCAAAGCCGAAATGATGTTGGTATCTGGCTATGCTGGAATTGGGAAATCAGCATTAGTGCAGGAACTCTATAAACCAATCACCCAAAAGCGCGGCTATTTTATCTCTGGTAAATTTGATCAATTTCAGCGCAATATTCCCTACAGTGCGATCGGCCATGCCCTGCAAAAATTGGTGCAGCAACTGCTGGGTGAACCCGACGAGCAATTGCAACAGTGGCGATCGCGTCTGCTTACAGCATTGGGAACCAATGGACAAATCATCATTGATGTGATTCCTGAAGTAGAACTGATGATCGGTCAGCAACAAGCTGTTCCTGAAGTTGGAGCAATGGAAGCTCAGAACCGCTTCAATCGGGTCTTTCAGCAGTTTGTGCGAGTGTTTTGTTCAGAGGAACATCCCCTTACGATCTTCTTAGATGATTTGCAGTGGGTAGACTCTGCCACACTCAAGTTAATCGAGTTGCTAATGCTGGATGAGCAAACCCAATCCCTATTTCTGATCGGAGCTTATCGAAATAATGAGGTGAACTCAGCCCACTTACTGTTATTAACGCTGGACAGCCTGCGAAAGCAAGGGGTAGTGCTTCAGGAGATGATCCTGGCACCTTTGACGCTGGAGCCATTAAGCCAGTTGATTGCTGAAACCCTACATCAGAATATTGACACTGTTCAGTCCGTGCGGTTCGTTTCTATGAAACTAGCCTGTATGGGTTAGGGGATTAGAGCCTTTACGCCGCCTTGGGTGCAAGCCC
>NZ_JAUBRK010000027.1:0-96965 GCF_036701825.1 Microcoleus sp. MOSTC5
TTGTGTGTTTCTATAGCTTAACCGAAAAGAGTGCCTTTTTTTCTGTTGATTTTGGGGTCAGATTGCACTCACTTTTTTCACTTCTCTGCTGCAAAAGCGATCGTATCCCTCTTTAAAAACTGTCCGGAGTATTGTAATAAAACGGTGGGTATAAAACCGATGAATACATAGAGAATGCGAGTATAAATTCCGCCGAAAAGACCGAAATGAAGAGTACCGATCGCAATCATAAACTTGAACATAGGCGGCGGTTCTACAACCCGATTGACATTCAACACTTTCCCACTGTATCGGTTCAGTTCTACGTTACTCAAAGCAAATCGAATTGACTCGTGAGGAAGTTGCTTGCTAACCGTAATTTTTTCAGGTTGATGTTCGTCAAAAACTACATAAGTCGTTTTTCCATCCGGCATAGCTGCATCAGCTTTGCGTAATAGTTCGCTTAAAGCTACCGGTTGTTTGGCAGGAGGTAATACTTTTGCAACTTGCGGAGGTTGATTGAATGCAAATAGCAGGGCTAAGCCTGAAAGCGTGGCACCTGTCGCAGCCAGAATCAGTAAAAATGTACTTGATAAAATGCCTCCGACTTGATGGATGTCGTAACTTAATAACGGTAGTGGCGCCGTTGTGCGAACTGTAAAGCCGCTTTTCAATTTTCGCCAACCAGTCCACAACATTGTCCCTGTAATTACGATCAGTAAAAATAGCAAACCAGTCACGCCGACAATCACTTCTCCAACTTGACCTAGAGCTAATTTGGAGTGCAAGTTGTAGATAAATCCCATTAGCGATCGCTCCCATTTTCTCGCCCCTAAAACCTTAGCCGTGTAGGGATTGACAAATGTATCTAGGTTTTCCCCGTCTTTGGCTTTTATTGTTACCTGATAGCTGCCATCCGGCGTTTGAGGAAAGCGAATCGACTCTAGAGGGAAGTCAGGATAAGCAGCTTGAACTGGCGCAACTATTTTATCAAGGGATACTAGCTTTGCTTGGGGAACAACTCGCATTAAAGATGGGTTAATTCTGCGATCGAGTTCTTGGTGAAAGACAATGGCGCCACCTGTCAAACTAATGATACTTAGTAATAGCCCGATTGCGATCCCAATCGCACCATGTATTGTTACTATTTGTTGGCGAACTTTCATAAGTTTCCACTCCTTATTTATATAAAAACCGTATTTAGCGGTAGGTTAATGACACTAGCTGTGAGATTTTAAACGGCGATAATTAGCCATCAAAACTATACGGAAACCGTGGACTCTGCCTCTGTTAAGCTAATGGTCATAGCAGGTATTGGGTTCAGTTCTGAGTTAACCATTCTAAGATCGTTGGCGGAGGCCAAATGCGTCCGCCCTCGCGCCGTGCTTAAAATGCCTTTGTTAGCGTTACTTCGCACTGCTCAGCTTTCAGGCCGTGCAAAATATTAGAGAGAAAAACCACGTCACTCACTCTCCTTTGCCACATTTTGTTTTGCCACCGCCACAATAAGTCCCCCACCAAGGATTGAATTTAGCCGGATCTTCTTGATCTTTGGTCATATTCACAAGCGTTGCAAAGCTAGATGGCTTACTGGCATACCGCAAGTGCATATGTATTGGTTCACCGTTTGATTCACCGTGCGGCGGGATGAAACTGAGATACTGGAAGCGATTGCAGCCTGGATCTTGCTTTTCTTGTTTCACCAACTCAAATAAATCCCAAGTCATTTTATATTCGGCGTAATACTTGGCATCGCCAGTTGCACCCATGTAGACATACTGGCAGTTGCGCGCGATCGGTTTTTTTCCGGCTGCATCTGCGTAGAAGCTGAATTTCTCCATTTTTTCGACATCAATGCGTTTGGGGTTGCGCGGATCTTTGACAGAGTTCTGGTGTTCTGTGTTGAGATTAAACACGCCATTAAATCCTAAGTAAGGGACTTTATAAGCATTCATCGAGATAACTTGAGTGGCTACAGGTGATGGAGGCGTAATTTTTGGGGGCGCTGCCGGAGCAGTCTTTTCAGATCCACTTGCAATGTTTTCTGAGGCTGGTTTCGCGTCAGGTTGACTGACTTGTGGTGCATCTGATAGGGGTTGACAAGCGATCGTTGCTACCCCAGTTAGAATGAGAATTGGATTAAGTTGAAATCGTTTCATGGTGGAGTCTAATGGTAGAAAAATTTAGAACGCGATCGAGCCGTTGCCAAGTCGAAAAATAACTATCAAAACTGTATGGAAAATGAACCAATTACTGTCAATGGTTCACCAGGCTGATTGCTTGAGTCGCGGGCACCACTGACAGATTCAATGTAGTTGACATTGAACAGGTTTTTAATATTTATGGCAGCTCGCCAATTATCGCGCTGATAAAAAACAGCAGCATTGGGGAGGAAATAACTATCCGCTTGAAAGCTGTTAGCTAAATCCCCTTCTCTCTCGCCCACATAGCTGAACCCAAGCCCAAAACCTAAACCCTGCAACTCGCCCCTTTGAATTTCATAAGTTGTCCACAGACTACCGCTATGTTTGGGAACATTAAACAATCTGTTGCCCACCAACTCGCGGTCTGTATCTGCTGTAACTTCAGCGTCAGTGTAGGCGTAAGCTGCAATAATATTCCAACCCGGTAAAATTTGTCCCGAAATATCGAATTCAAGACCTCGACTCCGCTGTTCCCCAGAGGCAATTGAGAATAAAAGATTATTCGGATCTGTGACAGCAACGTTCTGTTTTTTAATGTCAAAGTATGCCACTGTAGCCGCCAGCCTTCTGTCGAGCAACTCAGCTTTGACACCGACTTCGTAACCTTTTCCGGTTTCGGGTTCGATCAGAGCGCCCCCGGCTGTTGTTGCCGAACCTGGATTAAAAGAGCGCGAATAACTCGCATAAAGAGAAAGTTCTGGGATGGGTTGATAAACAATCCCTACACGGGGGGTAAAATCATCGTAGTTTTGAGTTGTTTTGCTTCCCTCTGAGCTGGAATCACCCGGAAGAACTCGGTTTTTTTGCTCTGCGGTGTCATAGCGAATACCTGCTAGCAGCTTTAAATTATCGAAGATTGAAATTTGATCTTGCACGTAGAATCCATATCGGCTTGTCTTTACCCTATTTCCTCCAAAACCAGGTAGTGTATCCTCATCTGGCCTGGGAATTTGTCCGTAAACCGGATTGAAAATATTGATGGAACTCGGTGTTTCAAAATCACCGACTGTGAAAATTCTTTCATTATTGTAGCTGATGTCTGCACCGAATAGAAGAGTGTGTTTGACTGAACCTGTAGCAAACTCACCTACGATGTTTGTTTGGAAGGCGTAGTTTTTATCTTGCCCGTCTTGAGAAGCAAAGAAGCGATCGAGGGTGCTAGTTGCATCATCAAAGCCAAGTTGAAGAGCGATTACATTGAAATCGTAGTCGTAGGATGAATAGCGAAACGCATTTCGTAGCTTCCAGTTGTTACTGAAACGGTAATCGAAATTGTAGCCAACATTCAAGTATTGAGTGTCTACTCTATCCTCGGGTTCGCCGGCAACGCGATCGCGCGGAACGTCAACAACCCGACGACCAATCACAGGCAGTCCATTATCAGCAGCCCGCTTATCATCGATGTATTCTAGAGAAACTGTCAAGTCGGCGCGATCGCTTATTTTCCAAGCAAGCGTCGGCCCAATAAAGAACCGCTGATTGTCTTGGTTAAAGCCCCGATAATTATCACTTGTTTGGTACAATCCGTTCAGGCGGTAAAGCAGGCTGCGATCTGAGGTTAAAGGGCCGGAAATGTCAAAGCGGGGTCGGATAAAACTCTGGTTTCCAAGTTGCAGTTCAGCTTCGTAGAAAGGTTCTGACAGCGGTTTTTTGGATACTAAGTTAATTAAACCGCCTGGTTGAATCTCGCCGAACAAAATTGAAGCTGGCCCTTTCAGAACTTCAACGCGATCGAGGTTGGCGATTTCTGGAAAAGACTGATAATTACCATATCGCCTGAACCCATCTCGCAAGACAGGGGCATCGCCAAAACCCCGAAGGCCGAATGTGGTGCCCCGCCCTGTAAGATTTCCGCCCACTGTGACACCGCTAACGTTGCGGAGTGCCTCATCTAAGCGGGTGACTTGTTGATCTTCTATCACTTCTTGAGGAACTACTTGGATCGACTGAGGAATATCTCGAATTGGCGTGTCGGTTCTCGTCGCAGTGGAAGCATCGGGAGCTCGATAGGGAGTTTGCTGACGGGCGGTGACTGTGATATTAATATCTTCTTGGGGGCTGGGTGTCACGCCTAAAACTAATCCCCGATCGCTGTTTACTACCTCTGATGTCGGTGCTGCTTTTATGCCAGTTACACTCACTTGAATCCGATTGCCTTCCAACTGAGTTACTGTTACGGATGCAATTCCTCGATCGGCACTAGAAGCTTGAAATCCCGCACCTGAAGGTAAAGCTAATTGGGCATTTTCAATATCTGCGATCGCGCTTTTTCCCTCTATTCTGGTCGTAGCTTGCAGCACTTGCCCGTCAGGTGTCTCTAGAATTACTTGTAAACCGCTGGCAGTTGGGTTCAATCGCACGCCCGTTACTTGTACGACTGATTGAGAGATTTGCACAGTATCGTCCAAACCTCTAAAACTCAGTACCGACGGACGCAATAGCCCTTGGGCGCTGGTGCTGGGTTGTTCTATTTCGTCAACTTTAGGAATGGATGTCGTCGGTATTGATAGCCCAGCGGCTACTGGTGGAGGATTGGGGATAGAGGTAGAGCGATCGTCGTTGTCAGAAATATTTTGCGTCAAGAGGGGATTGGGTTGGCGAGATTCGTCCTCCGCAGTTTGCTTTGTTTCAAGCTTTTCACTTTTAATCGACGACTTCTTAAGGGAAAGTTCTGGCCGTACCCCAAGAGCACGATCGGGCAACGGTTGAGGCAATTCCTCTGACTCGCCCGGACGCTCGAAAGGCGTTGGTGTCTGGGGGCTCGATCGCGATGCTTCAGTTAAGTCCTCCTTAGCAGCGTCAGCCGCCACAGACGGCGCGGTACCAATACTCAGCAGTGCAACGCACGCCAACGGTAAATACAGTTTCATCGGAACACCACACACCGGTAATATTTTTGGGCTGCTACGCAATTAGTAAGGGTCGCGGTCAACAAGCCAGCAGTTTATTGCTAATAATTTGCAGTAACTCCGTCAAAATAAAATAACTCTGCTGCCAATGTCAAGTAAATCTCCAACTTTTTTTTTGATAAAGCCTATTCCAGGTTTATGAAGTGTAGTAGGGACACGGCTGGGCCCCGTATCCCTAAGAGGATCGAACGGTAGGCGGGTCTACTTCATAAACCTGGAATCTGCTGTAAGTAGCGAGGACTTGAGCTATAAGCTTCGGACTTAAGTCTTGGAGCGGTCTTTCGGCTTAAGTTGACATCTCGTCGTCGGCTCGCTCTAATCAAGAACTAATCTTAATAAGCTCTTGCGACAGAAGCAAGAAAAACTTTTTGAGGAGGAACATCGAGCGGGCGATCGAACCCCCCTGGATCTGACTCGCCGGGAAGTCCCCACCTAACATTCCTATAGGTAGGGACTTCCCGGCGGTTTTGTTAAAACTTAAAATAGTGTGCAGAATAACGGACTTGCACCTAAAGACAGAGGAAAATAGCGCTACTCCAACATAAAAGCTTTGTCTATGCAGCCAATTCGCACATTTAACGTTTCCCCCTCGCTACCGACAATTCTCGAACCCCTGCGCAAGCTTGCCTACAATTTGCACTGGGACTGGAACGTCGATACCAAAGACCTCTTCCGCCGCCTCGATCGAGACCTGTGGGACTCCAGCAACCAAAACCCGGTACTGATGCTCGGAACCATATCTCAAGAGCGACTGCAAGAAATGGCAGAAGACGAAGGCTTCATCGCCCAAATGAACCGAGCCGCCCAGCAGTTAGACGATTACCTCAAAAATCGCGCCTGGTACCGCAAACAGCGCGGCACCGAGCTGCAGGAATGCTATGCTTACTTTTCGATGGAATTCGGCTTAGTTAAAGCCCTACCGATCTATTCCGGCGGTTTGGGCGTGCTCGCAGGCGACCACCTCAAATCAGCTAGCGATTTGGGCTTGCCCTTAGTCGGTGTCGGCCTGCTGTACCAAGAAGGTTATTTTTCGCAGTATCTCAACGCCGACGGCTGGCAGCAAGAACGCTATCCGCTCAACGATTTCTACAATATGCCGCTGCACCCTGAACGCAATCCCGACGGTTCGGAATTGCGGATTGAGGTGGACTATCCCGGCCGCAAGGTGTATGCCCGAATTTGGCGGGTACAAGTGGGAACGGTTCCTTTGTACCTGATGGATACAAATATTGAACCTAACAGCCGCTACGACCAAGATATTACCGACCAACTGTATGGCGGTGATAAAACTCTGCGGATGCACCAAGAAATCATGCTGGGCATCGGCGGCGTGAAAATGCTCAAGGCATTGGGGCTGACAGTTACTGCTTATCACATGAATGAAGGCCACGCGGCTTTCATGGCTTTGGAACGCATTCGGATGCTGATGGAGGAATATCACCTGAGTTTCGTGGAAGCGGAACAGGTGGTGGTTTCGAGCAGTATGTTTACGACTCACACGCCGGTACCTGCTGGGTTTGACTTGTTCGAGCCGGATATGGTGATGCACTATCTCGATCAATATCCCAAGATTTTTGGCTTGTCGCAAGATGAGTTTCTGGGATTGGGCCGCGAGAATACTCGCGATTTGTCCGGGCCTCTGAATATGGCTATTTTGGCTATTAAAATGTCAAGTTTTGTCAACGGGGTGGCCGCTTTGCACGGTGTGGTGTCGCGCCCGATGTTTCAGGGATTGTGGCCGGGTTTGCCGCAGGAAGAAGTGCCGATTACTTCGATTACCAACGGGGTTCACGCTCGCAGTTGTGTGGCGAAGTCTACTCAGGAGTTGTACGATCGATACCTCGGCCCGGATTGGGAAATGACTCGCAAGGACGATCGACTCTGGGACAGGCTGTCGTCGATTCCTGATGAGGAATTGTGGCGGAATCACGAACGCTGTCGATCGGAGTTGGTGGTGTTCGCACGGGAGTGGCTGCAAAAGACTTTGCGCGAGCGCGGTGCGGCCCAAACGGAAATCGAGCGGGCGCGGGAGGCTCTCAATCCCAAGGTGCTGACGATCGGGTTTGCCCGCCGCTTTGCTACTTACAAGCGGGCTACACTGTTTTTGCGCGATGTCGAGCGAATTATGCGGATCATGCGGGACAGCAACCGTCCCGTGCAGTTTGTGATTGCTGGGAAGGCTCACCCGATGGATATTCCGGGTAAGGAATTGATTCGGGATATCGTTCACTTCATCCGCGAGCACGACACGATGAGCTCGATGGTCTTTTTGCCGAACTACGACATTAACGTCGCTCGGATGATGGTGTCTGGCTGCGATGTGTGGCTGAATACGCCGCGCCGCCCCCGGGAAGCTTCCGGGACTTCGGGGATGAAAGCTTCGATGAACGGTTTACCGAATCTCAGCATCCTCGACGGATGGTGGGATGAGGCTGATTATGTTCGTACCGGTTGGCCGATCGGACATGGGGAGTTTTACGAAGATACTAAGTATCAGGATGAGGTCGAGGCGAATGCTTTGTACGACTTGATGGAAAAGGAAGTTGTACCGCTGTTTTACAACCGGGATGATGATGGAATTCCCCGCGGTTGGACGGCGAAAATGAAGGATTCGATTCGCTTGAATTGTCCTTTCTTCAATACTGCTCGGATGGTGAAGGATTACGCGCGGCGGGCATATTTCCCGGTGAGCGATCGATTCCACACCATGACTTCGGATAATTGCGCTCCCGCCAAGGAGTTGTCTCACTGGAAGAAGCACATTCTCGCGAAGTGGAAGGATATTAAAATTGAGGCTGTTGATATTTCCCAGGATAAGGAAGTTAAGGTCAATCAGTCGATCGCTGTTAAATCTCGGATTAATCTGATGGGATTGACGCCTGCGGACGTGCAAGTCGAACTTTATCAAGGTTCGGTTGATGCTAACGGAAATATCATCGGTGGCGTGCCGGTGGTGATGGAGTATTTGGGAGAAGATTCTCACAATACTAGCCTTTATACGGCTGACATTACTTATACTTCTAGCGGCTTGCAAGGTTTGTCGTTGCGGGTTTTGCCGAAGCACGACAATCTCAGCAGTCCTTATGAAGCTGGCGTGATTCTCTGGGCACATTAGTCAGTTGACTGTTGACTGTTGACTGTTGACTGTTGACTGTTGACTGTTGTCATGCCCTATTCTGTCATTCTTCTTCTTTTTTATCGAAGTTGGGGAATAACGATGTAGCCGGTTGTGCGATCGCCCAATACCAAATTCCGCTCGATTCCCCAGTACCACCAGTGCGCGCCTATATAAGCGCACAGCAAGGCATCTAGCTTGTCTTCTAAGGCTTTGAGGGTTGCAACACTGGTGGGGATTTTTAAAGGAATTAAACCGCCAAGGCTCACAGGCATCTTGCCTGTGCCACAAGACAGATTTAGAGAGGGTTCAAGGCTCGGTAAAATATCTATAATATACTGGCAGAGTTTCATCAATTCTAGTTGACGTTCTGCCAGTTTTCCTTTTTTGTATTTGATGATTTTGTCTAATTTAAATAAGTTTATTGTGGCTGGATGGGGATAGACTTCTATTTGATATCTGCCTAATTTTTGAGCTTCCATTATCGGTGCGTGGACAAATCCTCTGGCTTCTAAACTGAGGCCGAATTCGATTGTTTTTTGGGCGAAGGGGCGGGAAAGATTGGCGGGATAGCAGCCGGCGTGGTAGCGCCCGAAGTGTTTGTGGGTGAGTTTGTCTGCTTCGCGCATTCCCACAGGATTAGGGATGATTGTGGGGGCGTCTACTGCGATTATTGCTGGTTCGGTTGGGGAGACTTGGGTATCGATCCAGGTGAGAATGTCGTTAAGGGATTGTTGGCGATCGCACTCTATTAATTCTAATTGGTTATTTTGCCAATTCAAACAGCACAAACCGCTTGCTCCTGAACTCCAACCTAAGTCTATGCCGATAAATTTCATATAGTTCTGGACGCACGGGTGGTCAGAAACCGGGTTTTTTTGCGAAATACTTAGTTACAGCCGGCAAAAACCGCAAAAAACCCGGTTTCTTTGGCTTTGATGCGTCCACTCAACTCTTCTCCTGCTTCTCATCCGATGGCGGGGGTTGTTGTTTCATTTCCTTTTGGTGTTCTCTGGCTGCTTGCTCCAAAATGAATGCTGACAAGCTGCTGACTGAACGGCGTTCTTGACTTGCCCACTCTTCAAGGATGTCATAGATTCCATCGGCTAAATAGGTCGCTAAGCGTTTGGTCATCAGAGATTCATTATTTTTTAGTATAAGCCGATCGTAATTGTGCTGTATCTAGACCATCCTGTCGAGTTTGGCTCATTTAAAGCATTTATGTGTGCTATATCTATGCTATAGTTTCAAAAAGTCAAAAGCCAGCGCCGAACTTTCCGAGGGCCTGCGCTGGCTGATGGTTCCCCAGATACAAGGAGACAATCCACATAAAAGGAGACTATTACTATGGTAAAGCCTGTGAGCGACGGCAGCGAATATACCCGCGGCTATCAACAAGCTGTGAATGATTTTGGCATAACGCAACTGCTGTCGGGTATCCGCAGCTACTCTGATGAAGACTTTGATGCCGATCGCGCGCACATGACTGGGCCAGAGATCGAAAGCTTTGCGGTGTTTCTGATTCTGCGCGTCGGGGCGAATCTCAAAGGTAGTACGATCGCCCGCTACCTCAACACTCTCAGAAAAGCCAATTCTCCGACGATCGCCGATCGCCCCGCGATCGAACTCAACCCCAATCCGCGATCGAAAACACCTGAAAAGTCAAAGGGGGGCGATCGCACTTCTTGGGCGATCGTCCGAATTTTACCGAATGCTGAGCACTATACAATTGCGCGTTTTGTCAACCGCCAAGATGCGGACGATCGGCGGAGGGCTTTGTGTCGGTTTATTCCAGGGGGTGTGTTTGAAGTTGTGTGCGATCGGGCTTAATTAAAAAACACAAATCCCGTAGTCCGTCGGGGGTTAAAACCCCCGCCGGACTGTTGCAATAAATGTAAAATATCAGTTGGAATGAACTTTTGCTAAAAGGTCGATCGCTTCAATATCGCTTGTACTACAATTAAAATCTATACTCTCTTTACTAAAACCGATGGAAACCATCAATCTTAAAGAAGAAGTCCGCAGCTTAATAGATCAACTGCCTGAAAACTTTACCTTGTCTGACCTGATATCTGCAATTTATCTCAGGCAAGCGATGAAATCCGAACCTATCCATGTTAAAGGCATAAAACAAGGTAAAAAGATCCAACTGTCAGATTATCTCAGGCAACTGTTGAAATCCGAACCTCTCCAAGTTAAAGGCATAAAACAAGGTAAAAACATCCAACTGCCAGCAAATTTTAACATTCCTGATGGCTGCGAAGTTCTGATTGAAGTGCGGGAAGTTTCGCCTGTAAACCATGAGGAGAAACTGAAAAGGATGAAAGAGTTTCTGGCAGCTTTGTCAGATGAAGACAGAGAGGAATGGCAAAAAATTGGAGAATTCTTAGAAAGCGATCGCACAACCAATAGAAAATCATCGGTGATGCCTCCTAAAAAGCGCGGTGCACCACTGTTTGGCAGCGATCGCGATTTAATTTCAATATCTGACGGTTTTGACGAGCCGCTGGAGTTATTGCCATCGCCGTTGGTCGATCGCTTGCTTGAAAAAGCTAAAGACTTGACTAAAGTATCCGCAGAATTAGCTGAAATTATTGCTAAAGTTGAGAAAGAACGCCATATCGATAAACCTGATAATTTTTGGGAAGCACTCCAAAAGTTTCGTCAAGAAAACAATTTAGAAGCAGCAGGAATTGAGCCAGAAGTTTTTGAGGGAGTCAGGGATTCATCACCGGGGCGCGAGGTTATTTTGTGAGTTGGCGATTTTTATTAGATACTAACGTGCTTTCGGAACCAACTCGACCAATTCCCAATTCCAATGTGCTGGAAATGTTAGAGCGACACAAACACGAAATTGCGACGGCAACTGTCGTGTTTCACGAACTTTTTTTCGGGTGTAAACGACTTCCTGAATCAAGGAAACGTGGAATTATAGAAAGTTACCTCAACGAGGTGGTTCGAGTTCAAATTCCTATGCTGCCTTATGATGCTAATGCTGCCATCTGGCACGCGACAGAAAGAGCGCGTCTCTCCAGTATTGGCAAGACCCCATCATTTGCAGACGGTCAAATTGCGGCGATCGCTAAAGTAAACGATCTGATACTCGTAACGAACAATGTGTCAGACTTTGCCGATTTTCTAGATTTACAAATAGCAAACTGGTATGTGTAAATATCGCCGGCTCATCGCACAAGCAATGGTGGAAGAGATACCTCTATTAAGTAAAGATTCTGCGTTTGAGGTCTATTATATTAATCGACTTTGGTAAATTATGAAAAAGATGAAATAAATTATTAGCAGTGTTTTGGTTTTGGGTGTGTGTCTGATTCCTCTGACTGTGCCGATGATGGTACAACCGAGTTGGGCGCAAAGCCAAAATTCACAGGTTGAAAAATTAAAGCAACTCATAGAACAAGTAAAGCAACAGGAAAGGCAAGGACAAGCGCGACAGGCAATAGAAACATGGCAGCAGATTCTAGCCATTGCGCGACAATTTAAAGAGAAAAAAAGTGAAGCTATAGCACTCAATGCCATTGCTCTTAACTACAACAGCATTTCCCAACCGCAAGAAGCATTGAAATACTATAACCAAGCTTTACCAATTTGGTGGGAAGTGAGCGATCACGCAGGGGAAGCTACTACTTTGAGTAATATTGATGCAGTAAACAACCGAAGTCAACCGCCAAGCAGAACAAATCTCCCGCCAATCCCCAAATGAACCAGGTTATTTCCCTGCTGTATTGCAGGCAATTAAGAAACGCTAAACTCTCCCCCACAAAGCCAATCCGCCGCCCCTTCCCCTAGCGGCAATTATCCCATCTTCTACCAGAAAATATGCAAAAAATGCCTGTTTCCCCACACTCAAACTAAAAAATTCCGCCTCCCGCGCTTCTCCACCGCGAATAAATCCTTGATACACAGTTTTACCCAACACTTTCACTGTAATTCTGGTAAAATCAAAAGCTAAAATATTTTTATTAACCAAAAACTTAGTCGGCCCGGAAAGAGTTAGTACGATCGCCCCAACTTGCACCGAATTCTCCACCCGGCCGGTTTCGCTATTCTCTTCCCCTTCAGCAACAGGTTCTGCCGCATAAGCAATTTGAATTTTCGCAATCCACTGAGGGATGTAACGTCCCGCACCCAACACAATCCCCGCTGTTTGTCGAGTCTTTTTGGTGCCGGTGATAAAGCAGAGTTGCCAGTTGCCGATTAATTGCTCGAAAGAATAGCGAATTTTATTTTTTTTCGCGGTTTTCTCAGCTTCTAGGAGGGCGGCGACTACAGCGTCGGGAGATGGTTTAGAATTAGATTGGGCAGCTTGTTCTAGAATAGATATATTTTCCATTTAATAATATACAGATTTGTATTTTAAGGGTGGTAGCTGAGTCTAGATCCCCCTAAATCCCCCTTAAGAAGGGGGACTTTGAATGCTTTTAAGCCTGCCCTTTTTAACAAGGACTTTGACTGCTTCTTGTCCCCCCCTTATTAAGGGGGGCTAGGGGGGATCGAGCCTAAAGTCAACTGCTTGCTTCTTCCCCCTTGTTAAAGAGGGCTAGGGACGATCGCATATGTTAAATGCCTAAGTCCTAAAGCTGCAAGACATTGATAATATTAGCTGAAGTAGCGGAGAAAAACATGGTTGCGATCGCCCCCACAGAGACAGAAATCATCGTCATCGGCAGCGGGATCGGCGGCTTGACTTGCGCTGCAATGCTCGCCCGCTATGGCTTTGAGGTTTTGGTTTGCGAAAGCCATTCGATCGCGGGCGGGGCCGCACACGGTTTTGAACGCAACGGATTTAGCTTCGACTCCGGGCCCTCCCTGTACTCAGGATTATCCTACAGCCCGTCTGCCAATCCCCTGCGGCAAGTTTTGGATGCGATCGGCGAAAAACTCCCCTGCATCACCTACGATACCTGGGGTTGCTGTTTGCCAGAAGGCGACTTTGACACATCCGTTGGTGCGAGTCAATTTGGCGAAGTGCTGGCACGACTGCGCGGCGCGGCAGCAGTCGCCGAATGGCAACAACTCCAGCGCATCATGGAACCCTACGCCAAAGCTGCCATAGCCTTGCCCTCCCTGGCTTTGCGCTTCGATTTGGGCGCTGTTTTTACCCTCGGCCAATTTGCGCCGGCTTTCCTGCAAAGTGCTGGCGACGCGATCGCACTTGCAGGCCCTTTCAGCAAAATTATGGACAAAAATGTCAAAGATCCGTTTGTCCGAAATTGGCTGAATTTGTTGTGCTTCCTGCTGTCTGGACTTCCAGCAGACGGAACGATCGCAGCCGAAGTCGCTTTCATGTTCGCCGACTGGTATCGCCCCAATGCAGTTTTGGACTATCCGATCGGCGGTAGTGCAGCTTTGGTAAATGCCCTGGTACGCGGTTTAGAGCGCCACGGAGGGCGGTTGCTGCTAAATTCCCACGTTGCAGAAGTTTTCGTGGAAAACAACCGGGCTGCGGGCGTGCGGCTGCGATCGGGCAAAATAATTCGATCGCACAAAGCCGTCGTCTCCAACGCTTCCGTTTGGGATACCCTGAAACTGTTGCCTGAAACCTCTGTCCCGCAAAGGTTTCGGCAACAGCGACAGGCGACGCCCGAGTGCGACAGCTTCATGCACCTGCATCTGGGAATTGATGCTGCCGGAGTGCGATCGGACTTGGCTTGTCACTACATCTTCGTCAAAGACTGGGAAATGGGCGTTTCGGCCCCTCAGAACGTCGTTCTCGTCTCGATTCCCTCCCTCCTCGACCCCGACCTCGCGCCTCCGGGAAAGCACGTCATTCACGCATATACCCCCGGAAACGAGCCTTACGATTTGTGGCAAAAGCTCGATCGCACCAGCGAAGAGTACAAGCTGCAAAAACAAGCGCGCGCCGAGGTAATGTGGGAAGCCTTAGAGAGAATTATCCCCAATATTCGATCGCGCTGCGAAGTCACCTTAGTTGGGACACCCCTAACCCACGAACGGTTTTTGCGCCGCCATCGCGGTTCCTACGGGCCCGGAATTCGGGCGGGTAGCGGCTTGTTTCCCGGGCCGAGAACGCCTTTAGCGGGGCTGTTTTGCTGCGGAGATTCGACGTTTCCCGGAATTGGTTTGCCGGCTGTTGCTGCTAGCGGGGCGATCGCAGCCAATACGATCGCACCTTTGTACAAACATATGCAATTGATTCAGGAAGTTATTAGTTAGTTGTTATATCGATTCCGGTTGCACCGTCCGTGCTTGTTGACTGTTGACTGTTGACTGATGACTGTTGACTGTTGACTAATGACTGATGATATCATTTCGGCGCAGGCGGGATTGATATTATTAGACATCTCCCATAATTATTGTGGAACAGGCACCGTGCCTGTTCAAAACCTGCTTTTTAGGAGATGTTTATTAGTTATTAGTTATTTGTTATTTGTTAACGGGATTATTGAAGCGCTTTCCTAGCGAAGGACGCGAAGCAAGAGTAAACAATAATTGTATATACAGCAGTTCTCAATAAAGTGAGGTATGCCCTATGCCCTATGCCCTATGCCCTATGCCCTATGCCCGCTTATCAAGCGTCCACCTCATGTTACTGAGAAAGGCTATAGTTAGTAAAATGTGACCGAGATCTGTCAGCATAGAAATAGATAGTTCGATCGCAAAGAGGCCACCGTGCAACCCGTAGACTTTACAACTTTAACCGCAGCTTGCAGCGAACTGCGAGCCCAATGGCTGCCAGCGCGCTTAGAACAAGTCTACCAGCGCGATCGCTTCACCGTGTCCCTAGCCCTACGCACCATGAAAGGGCGCGGCTGGATTGACCTTTCCTGGCATCCTGTGGCCGCCCGCATCTGCGTCGGCGACCCCCCGCCCCGCATTCCCGACACCTTCACCTTCAGCGAACAACTGCGGCATCAACTCAGCGGTTTAGCCTTAGTTTCCATCGCCCCCGTTGCATCCTGGGAAAGAGTCATCGACTTGCAATTCGCCAAACGCCCCGGAGAACCCGCCCTCTGGCACCTGTACGCCGAAATCATGGGCAAGTACAGCAACGTCATCCTCACCGCCCAAGACAACCTCGTTGTCACCTGCGCCCACCAAGTCAGCGCCAAACAGTCCACCGTCCGTCCCATCCAAACCGGGCAGCCCTACGAAATGCCCCCGTCTTTGACCGATGCAGTCCCGAGTCTAAGCGAATCTCAAAACCGCTGGCAATCGCGAATTAGCCTGGTTCCCGGTCAATTAAAGGGCAATCTGCTGAAGAATTACCGAGGAATGAGTAAAGCCTTAGTTTTGTCAATGATTCGATCGGCAAATTTAGACCCCGAACAATCCACCGACAGCCTCAATCCCGACGACTGGCAGCAACTATTCCAGCGCTGGCTATACTGGCTGCAATGCCTTGAAAACTCCAAATTTCACCCGAGTTTTACCCCCGAAGGCTACACCGTCATCGATTGGCCCGCACCAGAAAATGTAGGGGGGGTGTCCTGCCCGCCCTCTGATTCTTCCTTCCTGACATCCGTTAAATCCGTTACAGAATCCGTTGCCGAACTTCCTTCTTCCGTTCAAGAATTACTTAACAGCTATTACACAGGCGAAATCAATCAAGAAGTATTCGCCCAACTGCGGCACCAGCTTACCCAAAAACTCAACAATGTCTTAGCAAAACTGCGCCTCAAAGCCAACACATTTAAAGAACGTTTGCAGCAATCGGCAGACGCCGACACCCACAAATCCCAAGCCGATTTGCTGATGGCAAATTTGCAGCATTGGGAACCGGGAATGAAATCAATTTCTCTCCCCGACTTTGAAACCGAGAAACCAGTTATCATTCCCCTAAATCCGGAAAAAAACGCCGTTCAAAACGCTCAAGCCCTCTACAAAAAACACCAAAAACTTAAAAGAGCTCGCATTGCAGTAGAACCTTTGTTAGCCGCCGTACAGGAAGAAATCGACTATTTAGAACAAGTTGAAGTCGCACTTTCGGTATTGGAAACCTACCGCAACACCCAAGATTTGCAAACCCTCGCCGAAATCCGCGAAGAACTGATCCAGCAAAAATATCTAGAGGTACCAGATTACCGCAGTACCGACAAAAATGCTGCGATCGAATTTCACCGCTACCAAACCCCCAGCGGCTTTGAATTATTAATCGGGCGCAACAATCGCCAAAACGACCAACTCACTTTTCGCACCGCCAACGACTACGACTTGTGGTTCCACACCCTAGAGATTCCCGGAAGTCACGCTTTGCTGCGTCTGAAACCCGGTACTGTGGCTGAAGAAACCGATTTGCAATTTGCCGCCGACATGACTGCTTACTACAGTCGCGCCCGCCACAGCGAACAAGTCCCCGTGGTTTATACAGAACCGAAATATGTATACAAGCCGAAAGGTGCTAAACCTGGTATGGTTGTATACAAGCAGGAGCGGATTGTCTGGGGCAGACCGCAGCAAGCTCCAGCTTGATTTATACAAAGTGAGTAAAATGGTCGATCGGCAATCGAAACCTGGTTTTTACTCCAAATAACCTGTTTGCAACCGATAAACCTACGCAGAAACCGGATTTTTGAAGCCGCGTTGGATTATACAAAGTGACGGGGAGTGCGATCGCCCTAAAAATTAAAATGCCTCTGTAATATAAAGTTTTATTACACAAAATTAAATTTTGTTGTTATAATACCGCTTAAGAGAGATGATATTTCTTTGAGAACCCGCTGCAAAGAAACGTGCAACTTGGGTTTCCTCACTGTGAGAAAAACACTGTGGGAACACAACGGATTTAACTATTTGTGCAGACCAGCTTTTGCTAAAGCTGGTCGTTTCTGTTTAAACATTAAACCCAAGCCCCCACCGATTTTAGATTGGCGATTGTAGATTTTAGATTAAAACCGCCAATCTAAAATCTAAAATCTACAATCGGTGTGGGCTGCTCCTAGAACGTAAACGTCGTTCTGACAACCCCAATCACCAAATCAGAATTATCTTTATTGTGGTCGGGAGCAGTCAGCCAAATCAGGCCAGGAGTGATAGAAATATTGTCGCTCAACTTAAACTGATAAAAACCTTCAAGGTGCAGCGAAGTATCCTTATCTTCCGGCAAAGTCCGATTAGTAGAATTCGTCACCCGCGGCTCCATACCTACCAGAATCCCCGCCACATTTCCTTCTTTCAACAAATCGGGAAAAGCCAAAGTAACTGCCCAGTTCCAGATTTTTTGATCCCCACGCTGCACAGAACCGGTAGGAGTAGCCAAGTTGGATAAAATGCGCTGGTTGGTGTAACCCGCCCAACCGCCAATTGCAAATCTCCGGTTCAACTGCCACGAAGCTTGCGCGCCGTAGGAATTGCTAGAAACTGGCAGATTGCTATCGCTGTCGAGCCCGAAAGAACCGAGACGCGCCGGGAAATTAGAAGCATTGCTGCCGGTACCGGTAACAAAGTTGTAGGAATTAACGTAAGTTAAACCTAAAGCCATGTTATCGTTCGGTTTGAAAGTCAACTGAGCCAAACCGCCGTAAGAACCGTTGAACAAACCGTTACCCTGCGTCGGGTTCGCCGCGTTGCCGGCCAAATATCCCAAACTCAGCTCGAGTTTTTCCCCGAATTGCTGCCGCAGAGCTATGCCAGAACCGCCAGTCAAGTAGTAAATCGGATTGCGAGTACCGAAGTTAGAAAGAGCGCCGTAGCCGCCGTCTCCGTCAAAGTAAGGGTTGACTGTGTTGGTAAAATCGTCAGCCGCGCCGGCGTTGGCTTCTAGAATTACAGTAGTGCTTTTGCCTAGAGGGAATTGGTAAAGCAGCGCATCTAAACCTACAGTATTGCTAGCCTCGCCAAAAGGCCCAGCATTAAACCGCAATTCCCCTTCAGCAGTTTTCGTATTATTAGTAGAAAACGAACCCAGATTCAAAACTTGCAGTCGAGTTCTGAGCAAATCTTCGCCAGAGAAACTCGTGTCGAAATTGAGACGAACCCTGCTGCCAAAAGCCGTCGTTTTATCAGCTTCGCGACCCTCGGCATCATCTCCTCCGGCGATTCCAGTCAAAGCAAATACCACTTCGCCGTTGAGTTTAGTTGTAGTTGAAAACTGATTTGCTTCTAATTCAGAGGTGCGCGCTTCCAAAACATCGACGCGGCCGCGCAAAGTTGCCAATTCCGCCGCAAATTCTTCTTGCAACCTTTGCACAGAAGCCAAATCTTCTCGCGTCGCCAGATTTCTCGAACCGCCTTGAATCAGTTCGCTAACTTTATCCAAACACGCATTTAAACCTGCTGCAAACTCGTAGCGAGTCATCGCGCGGTTGCCGCGGAAAGTGCCGTCAGGATAGCCAGCTATACAACCGTAGCGCTCTACTAGGGATTGCAAAGCTTGGAATGCCCAATCGGTGGGCCGAACGTCGGAAAGTTGCGAAACAGAAGTTACTTGGCCGGCAGCATCTTCGCTGCTGCTGTCTTCTGCGCTGTATTGGTTGATTTGTTCTAAAACATTCGACTGTGCTTGAGGTTGGGCACTTGGATGGCTCGATTGGGCAATCGGCTCGGGTTGTGCGACGGATTTTTCCGCGCTTAAATTAGCAGGTGCAACGGCGGGTTGCGTTTCGCTTAAGTTTGCGGGCGCGACTGCGGGGATTTGCTCTGCGACTGGTTGTTCGGCACTTAAATTTGCGGGCGCGACTGCGGGTTTGGTTTCGCTTAAATCTGCTGCTGCAACTTCCGGTGCTTTTGCTTGTTCGGCAACTGGGGCGATCGCTTCGTTAGCTAAGCCCTCGTAGAGGTTCGCACTTTCTTTCTCAATAGTTTCAACAGTCAAGTTGCTAGCTAGTGACGCTGGTTCGACCGTCATCGCTGCCGTCTCAGACTTTGCCACCTCGGTTGCAGCACCTGCTAATTGCAATTGATGAGCTTGAGCTGTCGCGGCAATTTCTACAGGTTGCTCTGCTGCTAGCGCCCTCGAAGATACGACTAAACTTGCTGCCAATACAGCGGGACTAACTAAAAGTCCCTTCCACAAAAATTTGGACATTTTTCCTCACACCACATTGAGCCGATCGCCCGTTCCGAAGATTTAGGCGCTCGCAAATCACCTTCAGTATTCCGCCTAATAGTATTTCTTGTCAACAATTGGGGGAATCGTTGTCGCAGATTGCGGTTTGGCTGTCTCTGATTTCATAACACCCCCGTTTATGCCAAAAATCCTTGGTTCGATCTAGATATCTACGTAGAAACCCAGTTGATGGCTTTAGGTGCGTAAGTGATCCCTCGGTAAGATTAATATTGACAGAACTGGCGCTAACAAATCGTTCGATCGGCTACAAATACAAGTGAAAAAACTCAAATACGCCTTAGTTCACGAATGGTTGACGCCCTTAGCTACTGGCGGTTCAGAACTCGTAGTGCAGGAAATCCTCAAACACGTAGACGAGGCAGATGTCTATGCCCTCATCGACTTTGAATCGGCCAATCCCGAAAGCTATCTTTTCGGGCGACAGATTGGCACAACATTTTTGCAGCATTTTCCCGGAGCCCGCAGCGGTGTCCAAAAATATCTGCCCTTGCTGCCGATCGCGATCGAACAACTAGATCTGCGAGAATACGACATCATCCTCTCATCATCCCATGCCGTCGCCAAAGGCATCCTCAGCAGTCCCCAGCAACTGCACGTCTGCTACTGCCACACGCCCATGCGCTACGCTTGGGACTTAACTTTTGACTATTTGCGCAGCAGCAAAGCCGGACGGGGCATCCCGGGGCTGCTGACGCGATATTTGTTGCATCGACTGCGGCAGTGGGACGTAATTTCCGCCAACCGCGTTGATTATTTCATCGCCAACTCCCAACACACGGCGCGCCGAATTTGGCGGTGTTACCGGCGGCGGGCCCAGGTGATTTATCCGCCGGTAAACATCGATCGATTTTCCTTGATGCGGCAAAAACAAGACTTTTACGTCACAGTTTGCCGGTTGGTAAGTTACAAAAACGTTAGTGCGATCGTCCAAGCATTCAATCAACTCGGGCATACTCTAATTGTCATCGGCACCGGGCCAGAATTAGAAATGATTCGGCAAATCGCCAAACCCAACGTGCAAGTGCTCGGCTGGCAGCCCGCCGAAATAGTTGAAAAGTACATGGCAGAGGCGAAAGCTTTTGTCTATGCAGCTTGCGAAGATTTTGGCATAGCTTTAGTAGAAGCTCAAGCTTGCGGAACGCCGGTAATTTCCTATGCAGCAGGGGGCGCTTTGGAGACAGTGCTCGACATTCGCCAACATCCAGAGACTGGGACAGGTTTATTTTTTTCTTCCCAAACCGCAGCAGCATTAGTCGAAGCTGTCGAGGAATTTGAGCAGTTGCAAGGCAAATTTGAGCCAGAAATCTGCAGGTTGCGCGCTGAACAGTTTGCCCCCGAAGTCTTTGGGCAGCGCTATCTAGCTTTTGTGGAACACTGCTATCAGGAATTTCAATCCCGCGATTTTACCAAGTCTGGGAGTTGAGAGAGTTGGAGAGGGGGAGAGTGGGAGAAAGCCGCCTAAAGACCTGAAGGCCTGAAGGTCAGAAGGGGAAAATCTTACTTAGGCATAAGTGCCTTTTGCATAAGTGCCTTCAGAAGCCCTCTGCATAAGTGCCTTGTGCCCTCTTTACTCTTGACCGCTTCCATCGGACTTCTTCCTTCAGAAGCCTTATGCCTTAAGCTTCCGCTGCCTTCAAAATAGCTGCATTCTGCCTTCTCAAGTATTCAGAAGGCAGAAAATTGAGTATTTGAAACATAATTCAGAGAACAAAGCGTCTTGAGGCTTTATGATCAGGACTGTGTGTGGTGTGAAGTGAAGGAGTAAGATGACTGCCGACAGCCAACTAATCTCCGGCAAGGTAATTCGAGCGATCGCAAGACGCGGTTTTGGGCCTGTCCTGCAAGGAGATAGACGAATAAGTCGTTCTCTACAGAGCCTCGACGGAGAACTTTTCAAGCGGTTATTTGACATCCTGTTTTCCTTATCGGTTCTGATCCTGTTTGCTCCGGTTTACCTGCTTTTGGCTTTCTTAATCGCCTTAAGCTCGTCCGGGCCTATTTTTTACGTACAGGAACGAGTAGGCAAAAACCGTAAAAGGTTTTATTGCCTTAAATTCAGAACGATGGTGGAAAATGCGGACGACATATTGCTGGAAATCATGGAAAATTCTCCGCATTTGCGTCAAGAGTTTGAGGACAATTTCAAGCTGAAACAAGACCCTCGAATTACCTGGATTGGAAGATTTTTACGAATGACAAGTTTAGACGAATTTCCTCAGTTTTGGAATGTTTTAAAAGGAGATATGAGCGTCGTCGGGCCGAGACCTTTAGTTGAAGAAGAACTGCCGAGATACGGCCGTCACATCAACAAAATTCTCACCATAAGACCTGGAATTACAGGCTTGTGGCAAGTGTCCGGTCGCAACGACATTCCCTATCCCCGCCGAGTCCAAATCGACCTCTATTATGCAAATGACAAAAACCTTTGGATGGATATGTGGATTGTATTCAAAACAATTGGAGTTGTGATATTTCCCAAAAATAACGGCGCATATTAATTTTTGTCCGCAGTCAGCAATCAGTAGTTAGTTTTATTTGTTACTAGCCACTGATGCTGACTACTGACAGCAAGCGACAAACTCTTTGTCAAAACTAAACAGTTCCTTGATGCCGATCGAAGAATTGTGAGTTAACGTAGAGTTTGAGAAGAGGATCTACAGGCAACAACAGCCTCTGCCCACAAAGTCCGAAGTGAATTAACACAGCCTGTCAAAGGAAAATCAGATGACGCAACGCAAGCGAGCGCTAATAACAGGTATTACAGGCCAAGACGGCTCCTACTTGAGCGAGTTACTGTTAGAGAAAGGATATGAAGTTCACGGCATTATCCGGCGCAGTTCCAGTTTCAATACCGATAGAATTGACCACATCTATGTAGATCCTCACAGCGAGGGAGCGCGGTTGTTTCTGCACTACGGCGACTTAACCGACGGTACTACTCTGCGCCGGATATTGGAAGAAGTTCAGCCGGTAGAAATTTATAACTTAGGCGCTCAATCTCACGTTCGAGTCAGTTTTGACTCGCCGGAATATACGGTTGACACAGTAGGAATGGGAGTATTGCGCCTGCTAGAAGCAATTCGGGACTATCAGCGCCGCACCGGCATAGAAGTGCGGTTCTATCAAGCAGGTTCTTCGGAAATGTTTGGTTTGGTGCAGGAAGTTCCGCAGAAGGAAACAACTCCTTTTTATCCCAGAAGTCCTTACGCCTGCGCCAAAGTTTACGGTCACTGGCAAACAGTAAATTATCGCGAATCTTACGGACTTTTTGCCTGCAACGGCATCTTGTTCAATCACGAATCTCCCCGCCGCGGTGAAACTTTTGTAACTCGAAAAATTACTCGCGCCGTTGCCAGAATAGTCGCAGGCAAGCAGAAAAAGATTTTCTTGGGCAATCTCGATTCCAAGCGGGACTGGGGCTATGCTAAAGACTACGTGCAGGCGATGTGGCTGATGCTGCAAAAAGACAAGCCTGACGATTATGTCATTGCTACTAACGAGACCCATTCCATTAAGGAATTTCTCGATTTGGCTTTTACTTACGTCAATTTAGATTGGCAAAAATATGTGGAGTTTGACGAACGCTACTTGCGTCCGGCAGAAGTCGAACTGTTGATTGGCGATTCGACTAAGGCGCGCCAGCAATTAAATTGGGAACCTTCTGTAACTTTTCAGGAGTTAGTACATTTAATGGTAGATGCTGACATGAAAGCTTTAGACCAGCAAGGTCGGGGTTCGGGCAACGGATTTGATTGAGTAGCTAAACAAAGCCGTCAGTGCGAACAATTTGTAGGGGTAGTGCCCCGTGTCTACCCCCTTTCGCGAAAGGCGCGCACCGGGGGGGTTGCCCCTGCACACAATCCATAAAGGATTAGAGGATTGTTACAGCTAAGTAGGTGGCGACAAATAAACACTACATGGGAGGACGGGTGAACTCACTGCTCTACTCGCTTGTATCTCGCGCTCTTAACCCGTACTCGCCCCTACAATATACTATGGTTTTTTTCGAGCATCTACTCATTAGCGCGATCGGCATTCAAAGAACCAGCTTAATTGCTCGCAAAATTTTCAGATGTGCGGGCTAACAAAAACATTAAAATGATAGTTGAGGACTCGCGACTCATAAATCTAACTTTCGGGTGTGCACGGCTCACATTTTCCCTATCTGCAGCAGCTAAAACTGATTTGCGGGCAACCGCGTCCTGTAGTTGAAAGCTTTTTTTGCTAAAGCAACAATTTTAGAATTGAAATTGTCGATCGACCCTTATTCAAAATCCCGAGGCTAAAATTATGACAAGCTTGGATTTAAGCAGCAAACGCATTCTAGTCACGGGCGGCGCCGGTTTTTTGGGCCGTCAGGTAATCGACCAGTTAGTGAAAGCAGGGGCCGATGCTGATAAAATTGCGGTGACTCGATCGCGCGACTGCGACCTCCGCGTCCTGGAAAACTGCAAGCGCGCCGCCGACCAACAAGATCTCATCATTCACCTCGCCGCCCACGTGGGCGGCATCGGTTTAAACCAACTCAAGCCGGCTGAATTATTTTACGACAATTTGATGATGGGCACGCAACTAATCCACGCGGCCTACGAAGCGGGAGTCGAAAAATTTGTCTGCATCGGCACGATTTGCGCTTATCCCAACTTCACCCCAGTTCCTTTCAAAGAAGATGACCTGTGGAACGGCTATCCAGAAGTAACTAACGCACCTTACGGAATTGCCAAAAAAGCCTTATTAGTGCAACTGCAATCCTACCGCCAGCAGTACGGATTCAACGGTATCTACTTGCTACCAGTAAATCTGTACGGCCCGGAAGATAACTTTGACCCGAAAAGTTCCCACGTCATCCCCGCATTAATTCGCAAAGTCCACGAAGCGCAACAAAGGGGAGACAAAACACTGCCAGTTTGGGGCGACGGCAGCCCTAGCCGCGAGTTTTTATATTCCACAGATGCCGCACGGGGAATTGTGATGGCGGCTCAATCTTACAGTGAATCTGACCCGGTAAATTTGGGAACGAATAGCGAAGTTAAAATTCGCGATTTAGTAGAAACGATTTGCGAATTGATGGGATTTGAGGGAGAAATTGTTTGGGAAACAGACAGACCAAACGGTCAGCCTCGCCGCTGTTTGGATACGGAAAGGGCTAAGCAAAAGTTTGGTTTTGTTGCTGAGGTGAAGTTTAAGGAAGGGTTGAAAAATACGATTGATTGGTATCGAAAACACGCAGTTTGAGTATGAAAAACCCGGTTTCTTCAAGAAACCGGGTTTTTTTAGTTATCAGCCTCTCGGCATTCTGAATCTGGTTTTCTTGATTGGTCTACCTTTAGTAGCTTGGCGAATTGGTGTATGGAAACTATTGTATGGTGTACCTGCCACAATCATTGGCTTGCTTTATATTCCACCGTGACTACTGGCATGACTTTGGGATTACCCACATTATTTACTGTACTGGCTTGGAAAAACAAGAATTGGTCAGTTGTAGATCGATCGCACTACTCATTGATTACGCTAGCGGCGCTGGCGTTCAGTCCATGTTCATTGGGCTTTGAAGAATTTGGAGGCGCGCGATCGCACATCTGGCACAGTCTTAGGTTAGCCATCCCAAAATAACTTATGTATAGAGACTTGGTAGCAGATTAACTGTTTATATCTCAGACTAAGCAATATTTATTAAACATCTATAAGTATAGGTGTAAATCCTTAACAACTGTTGTCTAAAAATGTTGAATGCCAGCTTATAAGTTAAGGTATAAAAACGATATATATATAATATTAGAGCGTTTTTTGTAAAAGTTAATATATTATATATTATTGAATTAAGTCATTTGGTGTAAGCGTTGGTGATTTCCGTTATGAAACGCTAAATATGCAAGTCAGAGAAACCAGTATCCACAAAGCTTCGGGATGTTAAACTTATTTTTCTCATACCCTAATTAAGCAACGCCAGATTTGGGAGCTATCTAACTCACGAACGAGTTCTTTGAACAGCAAATTGACCGCTTTAGGCGTTAGACGCGATCGCACTTACGTGTAATTGGGCATAAGTTCGATCGCCCCCAACAAACTCAGCACAATCCAATTACTACCGGATCAGCGCTCAAAGTACCCGATATCGACTACAGTAAACACAAAATATTATTGGCGGTGATTTGAGTGATTGAGACTTTAGCAACAGGAATCGCAGCAGCCGGTTCGCTGCTAGCATTGGGCGGATTGGGCCTAGAGTTGAACTATCGCCGGACTGGGAGTGCAAATAAACTAGAACTAACAGCCGGAGAATGGCACTTAGCCATCTCGGAACCCAACCGCTATCTTTTAGTCGGGGAAATGGAGTTCCGCAACCTGACACAGCGGTTTGAGATTATGTTGCCGGAAGTGCGGGCACAGGTGAAACTGCTGTCAGACGGAAGTTTGGATGGCGTTACCTCCCAGACAAAGGTGATTCCTTGCCACAAAGAGGCAGCAGCCAGAGCAGACGATTACTGGTTCGGCTATATTGTTAAAGCCCAAAAAAACACAAAAATTAAAGTTTCTGTAGACATTCAAGGGCAAGATTTAACCAAATTGCAGTCAGCTTGGGTGCAAGTACACTTCGTCACCTACGGCCCGGGCGGGCGCATCCCGAAAGTCCGTAACGTAGTAGTCCCGCTGCAATTTCCCAACTCGGACACCGTACCCATCGCCAGAAATGTCGGAGTTGCAGAAGTCTTGCCGATTCGCACTCACATACTGGCGGAACTGGACAATCCCGTCGAAATTGTCAAGCGGTACGTTCTGCCGCGCGCCCAGAAAGGCGATATTGTCGCCCTGGCAGAAACTCCCCTAGCTTTGATGCAGGGACGCTACCGCCATCCCAGCGAAGTCAAACCCGGATGGGCGGCAAAGCGAGTGTGCTTGTTTTTCTTGCCCATGTCGAGTTTGGCCACGGCTTGCGGAATGCAGACGTTGGTGGATGTAGTTGGGCCTGGGCGGGTAGTGGCGGCATTTGCGATCGGCGCTGTGGCCAAAATATTTGGCAAACCGGGAGTCTTTTACCAACTAGCAGGCGAACAAGCCAGGCTGATCGACGACGTTACCGGGACTTTGCCGCCCTTCGACCAATTTATTGTCCTCGGCCCGGACAATCCCCAGCAAGTTGTAGAAGAAATTCAACGAGAAACCGGACTTGCGGCGGCGATCGTAGACGCTAATGACTTGAAAGCAGTTAAGATATTAGCAGCGACCTCCGATTTATCGGTAACATTTTTAGAGCAAGCCTTGCGCAGCAACCCCGCTGGGAATGCTGACGAGCGCACACCGGTCGTTTTAATTCGACCTCTGCCACAAAAATCTTGAGTTGAAAACAGAAAATTAAAAATTCAAAAAGATGATTTGAAATTTTTAATTTTCGATCGATCGAGAAAGGGAGAAGAATCAAAAGTTCTAAGTTTTGAACTCAAAATATACGCTTTCAAAACTCAAAACTTCTCTAACTCTTCCCCTTTCTGAATTTTTATTTTTAAATTTCCATTCCCCACTTTCCTGCTATGACTTCATTTCCCTCCCAAAACCAAAACCAGGTTGTGATTCGCCCGTTTCAGTATCGCGACATCGAGGTGATGGAACAACTGTGCGCGGAAACAGCCGAAGAGCCAGAAAACCGCAAGGGCGGAAGCTGCGACGTGGTACTAGGTAGAAAGTTGCAGCAGATTCGCCGCTGGTACGGACTGCTAAAGATTTTTAGCTGGTTTCCCAACCCTTGTCAGTCTCTGTTCCGGGCCCACGTTGCCGAAGAAGAGGGGAGCGTTAAGGGCATAATTCAGATTTCTCCTTTCAACCGCACCCGCAGCACTTGGCGGATCGATCGCATAGGAGTAGACCCGGAAGCCCGCAGCAAAGGAATTGGTTCCATGCTGCTGCGCTACTGCTTTGAGGCAGTCTGGGAGGCGCGGACGTGGCTGTTGGAAGTGAATGTCGGCGACAAAACTTCCTTAGCTTTGTATCGGCAGAACGGGTTTCAGCCTTTGGCCCAGATGACATACTGGACGATCGCCCCAGAACGCCTTCAAGAAATGGCAAACTCGACGCCAGATTTGCCCAACCTGCTGCCTGTTAGCAACGCCGACGCTCAGTTGCTCTACCAACTGGATACCGCCTCTATGCCGCCGCTGGTGCGCCAAGTATTCGATCGCCACATTCAAGATTTCAAAACCAGTTTTTTCGGCGCTTTAGTCGAAGGTGCCAGACAGTGGCTGGGCAAAACAGAGGTAGTCAGCGGTTACGTGTTTGAACCGCAGCGCAAAGCCGCGATCGGATATTTTCAGGTGCAGCTATCCCGCAACGGCCACCAACCGCACGTCGCTCAGTTGACGGTACACCCGGCCTACACTTGGCTTTACCCGGAACTGCTGTCCCAGATGGCGCGCCTCGTTCAAGATTTCCCAGTTCAAAGCCTGCAACTGGCTTCCGCTGACTATCAGCCGGAACGGGAAGCTTATTTGGAGCAATTTGGAGCAGTGCGCGTGGAACACAGTTTGCTGATGTCTCGATCGGTGTGGCACAAATTGCGGGAGTCCAAGTTGGTTTCTCTCGAAGGACTCCAGCTATCAGAAATGCTGCAAAGCTTCCAGCCAACTCGCAAACCCGTACCGGGCCGGATGTCCTGGCTCGGCCCGATGGCTGGGGAAGCGACAGCAGGGCCCCCGTCCTGTGAGATTAAACCCCTGTTGGCTGACTCAGGAAACAGCCAAACAAATCAAGTTAACCCCTTGAACTTCCCGAATTCCGAATCAGCAGCAACAGATAGCAGCAGCATTTTGCCTCTAAAATTGCCTGAATTGCCTCTAGACGGAGGCTGGCCCGGAGAACTCAATTCTTAATAAGTGAAAGCAGAAGGTAAAAGGTAGAAAACCGAAAAAAATAGAATTATTCATCTAAAAAGTTCCTTTTTTCGGTCATCATCCCAAAATATCCCTTCTGCTTTTGATTGAGCTCAACTTAAGATTACCTATTTTCTTCTTACTTTCTTCTCTTCTTTCTTCGCGTCCTAGCGTTTACGCGCCGCTTCGCTAACGCGTCTTCGCGGTTCGTAAAAAAAATATTCCGGTAATGAAAAGAATTAAATCTAAAATCTAAAATCTAAAATCTAAAATTGAATGTCCAACGATAAATTATGGATTTCAGCTCTGGGATTGGATATCGGTCTCAAACGAGTCGGCATCGCCGGGTGTGACGGCACCGGTTTAATAGCTACGGGCATTACAACTCTGGTACGATCGTCTTTCGATCGAGACGTAGCTTATCTCCGAGAACTCGTCCGAGAGCGGAGAGTGCAAATTTTGGTTGCAGGCTTGCCCTACTCCCTGAGCGGAGAATTGGGTGCTCAAGCCCGACAGGTGCAGAAATATGCTACTCGCATCGCCGCAGCCTTAGAACTCCCCCTAGAGTACGTGGACGAGCGCCTGACTTCGGTTGAGGCAGAGGAATTGATGAAAGCACAAGGGATTTCGCTGTCGCAAAATAAGGGTTCGATCGATCGCAAAGCAGCGGCCCTAATTTTGCAGCAGTGGCTAGACGAACGGAGGCAAAATATCTGCGCCATTCCCAATCCTTGATAGCTTGTAACAGAGGCGTGATATCCTGGTTGTGCAAGTTTGCGAAGCACACCTGTAACCCTTGACAAACTGGAGAAAATTCTGCTGTACCCTCGGTACTAAAGAAGCACAAAATCGTGATTTGTCCTCAGTGTCGCTTGCTGACTCGACTGAGATTTAAACGCTGCACTCCTCGCCTGTGGAAAAAGCCGCGAGTCTCGCGGTTTAAGCTTGTGGACTGGCGATAGTCGCCCACTTAGCCAGAATATCGCCACGAAAATTCCCAATTGTCAAGCAAACGTTACTGAATTATTGACGGAAAATAAGATACACGCGATGTCCTCATCCCCATACCGCAAAAAAGAGAATGGCAATTCCAACGAAGAGTCCGTCACCCTGACGGATGAAGTTGGGCGATCGCTGACTTGCAACATAGAATATTCTATGAACCTAGAAGGTCAAGAATACGCTTTGCTGCTTCCGATTGACTCACCCGTAGAAATTTTTACTTGGCAGGGAGACGATACCGACGAAGCAGCAATTCCTGTAGAAGACGAGACCGAAATTGACAAAATTTTTGATACAGCTAAAGTTGTCCTGCAAGAGCAGAACTTGACCCTTCGACGCACTGCGGTGACGCTGACTGTGGTTGGCGAATTGCCGGAATTTCCCGAAGAGGATATGGCATCCGATGCCGACCCGGATGAGGAGTCCGAGTTCGAGGAGCTGATGTGGCTGACCAGCTTCTACCACGAAGAACAGGAATACGCCATTTATACGCCTCTCGACCCGTTCTTTATCTTGGCTAGAATGAATGACGACGGCAAGCCAGAATTGCTCTCGGAAGAAGAGTTCCAAAGGCTGGAACCGATGTTGCCTATGCTGGAAGACCAGTTTTTTGACGAGCTTGATTAGATATTAATTGCAGGCAGAAGGTCTGACGGCAAAAAGCAGAATTTTTTACTATTTTATAAAAAAGTAAACTGCTCGCTCGATCGAATTTTTTCGAGATTGTGCCTTCAGCCTTTACGCTCGGGCTTTTGAATTGGGCCGCGTGAATTGAGTCTTTTAAATGGCTTGTATCCGTAACTTTTCGGTCATCAATCGCAGGTCATCAGTCATTAGTCGCTAGTTAATCGCCACTTATCCAGGACAACGGACTATGAATAAAGAACAAATGACAACAGGCAGCGCGCGCGAGGGCCGAAAAGGTACTCCGCAAGTCTCTAAATGGTTGTTTTATCTGGCGTTGCTGCCGGCAATCTGGGGGATTTGCGCTTGGCAGGGCTGGGCTTGGTGGAGCTGGGCTTCGGCGCCGCCTAAAATAGCTGAAACGTCAACTTCCCCGGCAGAGGATGCTGCTGTTTCTATCCAAATCCCGGAGGGTACTCCCAGTCAAAAAATCGGCCGGGATTTAGAGGCCGCAGGGTTGATTCGATCGAGTTCGGCATGGAATATGTGGGCCCGCTGGCTGACTCTGCAAAACCGGGAGGGAGGTTTTCAAGCGGGAACTTACCAACTGTCGCCGACTCAGCCTCTGAGTGCAGTTGCTGACAAAATTTGGAAGGGCGAAGTCGTACAGCAGAGTTTCACGATTCCAGAAGGGTGGTCGCTGCAACAAATGAGCGCTTATTTTGAGGCGCAAGGTTTTTTTCCGGCTAAAGATTTTATTGCGGTGGCGAGTCAAGTTCCCTACGCTCAGTACCCTTGGCTGCCGAGCGGCCTGCCTCATTTGGAAGGGTTTTTGTACCCGGATACTTATCAGCTAGACGGCGATGCAATTAGCCCGGAAGCTGTCATCAAGCAAATGCTCGGTCGTTTCGAGCAGTTGGCTTTGCCGATATATCAAAAGAATCAGAAGAATACTAAGCTGGATTTGAAAGAGTGGGTGACGCTGGCGAGTATTGTGGAAAAAGAGGCTGTGGTTGCTTCCGAGCGCAATCGCATTGCTGGAGTGTTTACCAGCCGCTTGAATAAGGGCATGAAGTTGGGTTCAGATCCGACTGTTGAATACGCCCTCGGCATCAGGCAAACCAAGGAAAAACCTCTGACTTTTAAGCAGGTGGAAACGCCTTCTCCCTACAATACTTATGTGAATGTAGGGCTGCCGCCAACTCCGATCGCATCTCCGGGAATAGCAAGTTTGGAGGCGACTCTGAATCCAGAAAATACAGAATACCTGTATTTTATGGCGCGGTACGACGGCACTCACATTTTTAGCCGCACGCAGGCGGAACACGATGCTGCGATTGCTAAAGTTGACCAGCAGTTGCGATCGACCCAATAGATAGGTAATGACTAATACAAAAGTAAAAAGTCAAAAGTAAGACAGCAAAAGCAATAATTATTATTCACTTTTGATTTTTTACTTTCTTAATCTTTAACTTCCAATTTCTTATTTCTCAATCTAAAACCTAAAATCTAAAATCATTATGACTTGGGGTAAAATACTACAGCCGGACTTAGTTCTAGGCGATTCAGTCATGAAGTTAACGGCAGATATTCTGCAAAAATATAATATTAAAGGATTAGTTTTGGATGTGGACGAAACTCTCGTTCCCATTACAGCAATGAATGCTTCTCCTGAACTCACCTTGTGGGTGGAAGAAATAAAACCGGTGGTATCGCTGTGGTTGGCGAGCAATAATGTAAACCAGATTCGGATCGGTCGGATTGCTGAGTCTTTGAATCTACCTTACATTACGGGTGCTGCTAAGCCGTCGCGCCGCAAGTTGCGAAGGGCTATTAGTGCGATGAATTTGCCGGTGGAACAGGTGGCGATGGTGGGCGATCGACTTTTTACTGATGTTTTAGCTGGCAATCGTTTGGGTATGTTCACTATTTTAGTGGAACCAATGGTTGATGCTGGGTATGCGCTTCGCAAGTATCCGGTGCGCTCTTTTGAAGTTTGGATCTCTCAAGCTTTGGGGGCTTCTCTGAAAATTAAAGATTAAATTGGGCATAGGGCATTGGGCATAGGGCATTGGTATAATGACAACAAACAACAGTCAACAGTCAACAGTCAACAGTCAACAGTCAACAGTCAACAAACCAATGACTAAAACTATTGTTGTTAAAATAGGAACTTCGACGCTGACTCGATCGACTACGGGAAACTTAGCTCTTTCAACTATTGCTGCATTAGTCGAAATTTTAGCCGGTTTGCGGCAGCAAGGTCATCGAGTAGTTTTGGTTTCTTCGGGTGCGGTTGGGGTTGGCTGCGCGCGCTTGGGTTTGACGGAACGCCCGCGAAACATTGCTCTGAAACAGGCTGTGGCGGCTGTGGGCCAAGGGCGGCTGATGCGGGTGTACGATGACTTGTTTACTACTCTGCAACAGCCGATCGCTCAAGTATTGCTCACCAGGCGCGATTTAGTGCAGCGTAACGGTTATGTTAATGCTTACAATACTTTTCAGCAACTGCTCAGATTGGGCGTGATTCCGATCGTCAATGAAAACGATACTGTGGCGGTAGACGAGCTCAAATTTGGCGATAACGACACGCTTTCGGCGCTGGTGGCGAGTTTGGTAGAAGCAGATTGGTTGTTCGTGCTCACAGATGTCGATCGGCTGTATTCCGCCGATCCGCGCAGCAATCCCGACGCGCAGCCGATCGCCCTAGTCCAAAGTATGGCACAGCTCACAGAATTTCAGGTGCAAACAGGAGATTCCCGCAGCGGTTGGGGAACCGGCGGAATGGTGACAAAAATTGAAGCCGCGAGAATAGCCACTGCATCGGGAGTGCGCACCGTCATCACTGACGGCTGCTTTCCTGGTAATATCGAGAAAATACTCAACGGAGAGTCGATCGGCACTCAATTCGAGCCTCAACCGCGCCCTGTAAACGCTCGCAAACACTGGATAGCTAACGTGCTAGTTCCGGCAGGAAAACTATATTTAGATGCGGGTGCTGTCAAGGCAATTTCCCACGGCGGAAAATCGCTTTTAGCTGCGGGTATTGCTCAAGTAGAAGGACAATTTCAAGCTGATGATTCCGTGCAGTTGTGCGACGCAACCGGCAAGCAAATTGCTAGAGGACTTGTGAATTATAGCAGTTTAGAATTGAGACAAATCCAGGGCTGCAAGTCCGATAAAATTGCTGAAATTTTAGGCTATGCGGGTGTAGAAACGGCGGTACACCGAGATAATTTAGTGATTGTTTAAACTACTACATATCGAGACAGTCGATCGCGCAATGAGCGAATGCAGAAATTGAGGATACTTGCAGCACAGTATTGCAAGAATTTGTTTGGCTGTGTCGGAACAGCTCGTTCATCGCTTCTGTAAACACTTCAAATACATTTTTTGCTAATTCTAAAGCTGCTTGGCGTTCCGCATTAGTAAGGTTTATCTCTGCTAAAACTTGCAACATCTCTGGCGTGTTTAAAAGGTGATAATTTTCTAAACCCACATCACCTCCTCCAAAATAAACATATTCTTTTTGGGTAATTTGCTGTAATTCCATTACCACTGCTAGCGCCGCCTCAAAAAAAACTTTAGCCGTTCCTTCGAGGACTTCCACTAATACCAGTTTTTGAATGGGAGAGGCTTTCCAAGCGTAGCGTTCGAGCACTGAACACAGCGATCGCGTTTTTTTAGTTTCTTCACCCCAAAGCAGTCTAGAATCACCATAAGTCATTGATTGGTTAAAGCCCAGTTCCTCTAGGTATTCTAGATAATCGTGCCAGTAATAGTTTTGGTTATAAGTATATTTATTAATTAGTTCCTGAACTTTGTTATCACTATAAGATTCTCGGATTACATATTTATTTAAATCGCTCAAGCTCACAGCCAAAGGAGCGAGAATAGGTGCAAAAATTAGTCTTTGCTGCAGGTAAATATTTCGATCGCCTAGAAATGCAAATAAGGGTAAGTCTGCAAATTCTTGCTTTTTTGTTTGAATAAATTCTAGAACTTCTTTCATAGCCTCGCACTCTCACTAAGTTGTTTAAACTGGGGTTCCACACCTGGCTTGATTATCGAGGGTTTGTAGGAAATATCTTTGTATTTGATATCATGTTTATTTGTGTTTGTAGTCAGGACAAAGTGTGATTTGCATCATATTGTGTTCCACCACTAAATCGGGGTTGAGAAGCAGGGCACTCTTACCTGCAGTTACTTGTGCGGCAATGAGTATAGATGACAATTTTCGATGGCGAATTGCCTTTGGATGCGTTCTGGGTTAATCTATCTTTTGGATCAGTTAAGAAAATTATAGGAGTGAATCTTGGAACGGACTTTTTTAGCGATTAAGCCCGACGGCGTACAGCGCGGACTCGTCGGCGAAATTATCGGTCGTTTTGAAGCCAAAGGCTTTAAGCTAGTTGGCATGAAGCTAATCACGGCGAGTCGCGAACTTGCCGAACAGCATTATGGCGTACACAAAGAAAGACCCTTTTTTGCGGGACTGGTAGACTTCATTACTTCCGGGCCGATGGTGGCGATGGTGTGGGAAGGCGACGGCGTTGTGGCCTCGGCGAGGAAAATGATTGGCGCAACAAATCCTCTGAATTCAGAACCGGGGACAATTCGCGGCGATTTGGCTGTGAATGTCGGCCGCAATATTATTCACGGTTCTGATGCTGTGGAAACTGCCCGTGATGAAATTAGTCTCTGGTTCAAGGAAGAAGAATTGAGTGCTTGGACACCTTGTTTAACTCCTTGGATTGTGGAGTAGTTTTGATATTCTCCCGATTGATTAATCGGGAGATATAATACTTATCGCCCTCTTCGCCAGATTTCTCGCCCGTTGAGAATTTCTGGTCAAAACTTAAAATTATTCTCAGTTCTATCAACACGACAAATTATCAAAAATTAGGAAAAGCGATAGAATTTGAGATTTTTTATGGTTACCAGGATATTCCTGGTAACGAGAAGAAAAAACGTTAATCGGAACTTAAAAACTCCAAATAATTATCAGTCAATTCTTTGACTGCTAATTCGTAAAACTGCTGACCGTGTTCGGGGGTTGCTAAGCCCGGATTTGAACCCATTCTACCGTCGGGAAATCGGCGGCGGAAATCAGCAGCACCGTAAATTTTGTACCCGGAAGCGACTTCTTCCGAAAGCGGAGCTTGCTTGATTGCTTCTGGATAAAGGTACTGGGTTAAGGCGATTTCGCTGGGGGTGGCGTGGGAGCCTTCTTGGTTTCCGTACAATTCTTTTGCTAGTTTGTAGACTGAACCGCACATGAACCAGTTACCGATTTGACACTGAATTCGATCGGCATTCGGTAAATTCAAGTCAGACAAATGCGCGTAAGTCTCGGAAAATGCTGCTTTCATCGTGGCAATGTTGCCGCCGTGACCGTTAATGAAAAAATATTTTACAAATCCGGCTTTTGCCAAAGATGTAATATAATCCCTGATTACGAGTATTAGCGTCTGCGGTCGGAGGGTGATTGTGCCGGGAAAGCTGGTGTGGTGCAAAGCCATCCCTACATTAATTGTCGGGCCGATTAAGGCATTGGCAGCTTCGCCGACACCGCGGGCGATCGCACTCGCTGCAATGGCGTCAGTGCCGATCAAGCCGGTGGGCCCGTGCTGTTCGGTGGAACCGATCGGGATAATTATGCCTCGGGAGCTATCGAGATAAGCTTCTACCTCGGGCCAGGTACTCAAATGCAGCAACATGATAGGCAGTCTACAGAATTTTTACTTGCTATCGTCGATCGTAGCGGGCACGGGAAAAAAAGGACTCTGGGCCAACTTATTATTTTATTCTTAAAAAAACCTTTACAGTGCGAGCGCAACTTTACATTTATATTACTTAACCTTAATAATTTAACCAATTAATTACCCAAACTTTACCTTTTAATAACCTTTTAAGAGTAGTATAACAAGCATCTCCCTATAGATTGGGTGTTACCTGGTCGATTAACAGCGGGCAATGTTTTATGAAATTAACACCGACCCCTAAAAATGACCAGACTTCTGAGGCCAGGACGCAGGCAGACAGCGCGGCTCCGGCAACTGCTCTACGGTTGTATTCCTTGCACGAGCAAGTAGCAAAGGTCGAGCGCGTGTCTGTGGGATGGACTGGAGAAGGATTCTAAGCGATCGAACATATCGCGATCGTACAAGCGATCGCAGCGCGAGAGTGCCTCAGCTACCGAACAAGGCCCCTCTCGCTAGCCATATACAAACATAACTCCCACGGATATTTATGTCTTCTGCTGAATTAAGCGAAAGTCCTTCGAGGTTGGCTGTTGGACAAGCCGGCCGAATCTTGTTATTGGAAGGTGAAGACCTGTTGCGGGAAATGCTAGCTTTAGCCCTTAAAGAACAGGGCTATGAGGTGGTGGTTACTAGCGATGGGCGCAACGCTCTGCCTTCTGTACAGGCTTCTTCTTCATACCACGGTGAATTTGCCTTTAACCTGTTAATTATGGATTCAATTAACGGTTTGGATCTGTGTCGAATGTTACGGCATCAAGGAAATCCCGTCCCTATTTTGATTATCGGTGCTAGAGGAAGTGCCAACAATTGCGCTTTTTACTTAGAAGCCGGATCGGATGATTATCTGACCAAGCCTTTTGGAATGCGGGAGTTTATCGCTCGGTGTCGGGCGCTGATGCGGCGCCAGCGCCTCGGTCAGTTGCCGCAACCCGTGAGCCTGCAATATAAGAGCATAACTCTCTATCCTGAAGAGTGCCGGGTGTTGGTTCGCGGTGTGGAAGTGAAATTTTCTCCAAAACAATTTCGCTTACTAGAACTATTTATGAGTAATCCGCGGCGAGTTTGGTCTCGCGATCATTTGCTGGAAAAAATTTGGGGTCAAGATTTTATCGGAGACAGTAAAACCGTTGACGTGCACATCCGCTGGCTGCGCGAAAAGTTGGAAATCGATCCGGGCAAACCGGAATATATCATTACGGTACGCGGGTTCGGCTATCGATTTGGTTAATTTTTTAAATGCGTGGTAGGGTGGCAAGTTGCAGCCGAATAGACGTAGGGACACAACATTGTTGTGTCCTTATTGGTCTGTGTAGGGCTTGGTGAATAAAAGCAGAAGGCTGGCTAGATAAAAGTTTTAATCTTGTTTTGGCCTAACAACTGCAAGTTATAGCATAAGCGAAGCTCAAAACCCTTGCACTTTCGTGTTTCGTCGCTGGGTAAATTTGAGAAATAAACGACGAACCTACTATTTTTAAAGTTGTGTGGCGCGAGGTTATTCGCTAAGTAGCCACGTTCGCCTAAAAAGAAAAAACCACCTTTGATTGCGGACTCGCGCCACCGTCACCTTTCTACAGCAAGACTTTTAGACCAGGCTCAGCAGTCACTCCCGATCGGGCTGGCATTGCGCACCCAGTGCTCTCTAAGCGGATGATGAAGGACTTGCATTCCTGGCTGCAAACCATAACTCAAAACTCCCCTGTCCATTCCCAACAATGAAGTTTCCAGCAATCTCCTGCAACCGCAACAGCCGCCACCATATCTGAACAGGGAATTAATTCAATTAAAGACCATCTTGATGCTTCTTCAGGGTTTTCTTCAACATTTAACAGCGCTGCTGGTTCTCCTGGTGCGAGGGTGACATCAAACTGATTCAGGGGAATAGAAAGTCCTTTACCGACTGCTTTGATATAGGCTTCTTTGCGAGTCCAGCAGGTGAAAAAAGCGGTGGGTTGGAGATGCTCGGGGAGCGCTCGCAGCACAGAGCTTTCTAAAGGTGAAAAAAACTTTTCAGCAATTTCCAGATAAGAAAAATTGGGATTTATGCCTTCAATATCGACACCAATATCTCTATTTTTGGTAACAGCAATTAGAGCCATTCCGCCAGAGTGAGACAAATTGAAACGCAGGGTATTTCCACCTTGGGCGGCGATGAGAGAGGGTTTGCCGTAAGGATTGTAGTCAAAGCGCAAAATGTGAGAATTTATGTTAAGATAGCGGCTCAAAATCGCTCTCAGCGCGCCACGACTTACAATAAATTGCGATCGACCTTTGGGAAAAACAAAACGAGCGGCTTTTGTCCGTTCGTCCGCAGAGAGAGTCTGTTGTAAACTCTGCAAGCAAGATTCTGTTTGAGCCAGAGAAACGCGCCAAACATGAATTTCGCCCACATCTAATGTCAAGTCGAGCGGTGGGGAATTCCACGAATCAAAAGCAGCAATCATGTATTTATCTTCTCTTATGACTCACCTCATGCAGCATTCCCAGAAACAGGCAAGATGCTTGTTATACTTTTAGAAACAGGCAAGATGCTTGTTATACTTTTAGAAACAGGCAAGATGCCTGTTATACAACAGATGAAGTGCAATTTCAAATGTTAATAAATCCAGGTTTGTACAACTTTTCCTGCAATTTTTTGTCCCAACCAAGGCGTATTTGCCGATCGCGACTTCAGACTTTGCCCCTCAACAGTCCAACTAATTTCCGGGTCGAACAAAATCAACTCAGCAGAGACTCCCGGTGCAACCGTGGCGGGGGTTTGTCCGAGACAAACGGCAGGGCCTGCGCTCAAAACCCGCCACAGTTCTAAAGCCGAAAATTCGCCTGTTTCTACCAGTCCGTGCCACAGCAAAGGCAAAGCTAATTCCAAGCCGATCGCCCCGGGCGGACTATCAGCAAAAGCCACAGTTTTCTCCTCATAAGTATGCGGGTTGTGGTCGATCGCGATCGCATCAATTACCCCATCTTTCACAGCTTGAATCAGCGCTAATTGGTCGCTGAGATTGCCCAGCGGCGGTTCTAGGCGTAAATTCGGATCGTAGGCGAACAAAGCAGTCAAAGCATTTTTCCCGCCGGAATCTTTAGAGTTTCCTGAAATTGCCCCGACATTCAACAGCAAGTGCATCCAAGTAACACTCGCAGTCACCGGCAAACCCCGCGCCTTCGCATCTCGAATCAATTCCACGCTGCGCGCTGTAGAAACGCGCATAATGTGCACCGGAGTGCCTGCAGATGCCACCAACTCCAGGATTGCCGCCAAAGCCGAAGTTTCCGCACTCGCCGGAATTCCCGGTAAACCCAAGCGCACCGACACCGCGCCCTCCCTCACCGCGCCATTTCCTGCCAAAGTTCGATCGCACGGCCACAAAGCCACAGACTTGCCCAAAGGCTTGATATACTCCAGCAAACGCCTCACCAGAGCCGGATTAGACAGCGACAAACCGTCCGCAAAACCCACCACCGCAGAGGAGGCCAGCTCGCCCAACTCCGCCATCTGCTGCCCTTTAACGCCCGCTGTCAGCGCGCCCCAAAAATACAAGCGGGGCCGCCCGGCCGACAAACTGCCGATATGTTGCTGCAACAAAGCTAAACCGGCCAAATTGTCAACAGGCGGCGAGGTATCCGGCAAAATCGCCACTCGCGTAAAACCCCCAGCCGCCGCACCCTGCATCAAAGATTCCAGCGTTTCCCGATCCTCAAAACCCGGTTCTCCGCTGTGACTGTAGATATCAGTTAACCCCGGCCCCAAAATCAGTCCCCGGCAATCCCGCACTTCCGTGTCAGCGGGAAACTCAGCAATTTTTTCCTCAACTGCTTTGATATCACCTTCAGCAATCAGAATATCAGCGATGCGATCGCTCCCTGAAACTGGATCTAGCACTCGTACATTTTGTAGCAGTTCGCGGCTCATATAGCAGAAGGAAGAAGGAAGTTCGGCAACGGATTATGTAACGGATGTAACGGATGTAACGGATGTAACGGATGTCAGGAAGAAGGAAGAAGCAATCCACCGCATTAGTTTCAGGAATTAAGAACTTCCTAAGCGTCGGGCGCGGTTGTTATCAAAATTCAAACATTTTTCAGGCGGGCGAAGCGTAGCGGTGGGCGTTCCTTCCGCTACGGGTTCGCGCCGAGCACTTTACTAATTACAGTGCTCCTGCGGCTGTTTGGTCAAAAACGCCGCCGCTCAAATGAGTTGTGACATTCATCGCCTGCAATACCGGCAAACCATCGGGGCCGTGGGGATAATCAATCACGCTAACGGCTCCGTTTCCTTGTTTGAATTTCCAGAAATGTTCGGGTTCTAAATTGAACAGGTGGCAGAGAATAGCTTTGTTAATGGCATCGTGAGCAACGACAATCCCAGTACCAGAAACTGATTGTACAATTTCTCGCCAAGATGCGATCGCCCGAGTCCAAACGTGCTGCAAATTCTCTCCTTCGGGCATTTGCACATTTTCAGGAGATGTTTTCCATTCTTCCAGCAAACCCGGATAGGATTGTTCTATTTCTGATTCAAACTTTCCTTCCCAAAGTCCGTGGCTGATTTCTCTCAACTCATCGCGCAGTTCCAGTTGCAAACCGCCGTGATATTTAAGAATAATTTCCGCAGTTTCTTTCGGGCGCAGCATCGAACTGCTGATTGCAAAATCTAATTTTACATCCTTGAGAAATTCTGCCGCCCGCCGGGATTGTTCGCGGCCGTTATCGTTGAGAGGCACGTCAATTTGCCCCTGAAATTTACCTGCTTTATTCCAGTCGGTTTCGCCGTGACGTACCAGCAACAAGCGCGGGCCTCGGTGTCCGTCCCTCGGTTTGGGAAAAATTTCCCCGGTATGGGAAGTTAAATTCAGCGATTCTAATTGAACTGCAACTTTCTTTTTTGGCTCTCCGAGTTTGTCGTTAGTAACAGGGGAAGTTCCAAAATTAATGACGCTAATTCCGCAATTTGACTGTTGAATTGATTGATAGTAATCCGGGGTAATTTCCGACGCGGTGGCGATGAGAGCGCGGTTGATTCCGTTGTGACCTACTACTAGAATTGTGCCGTGCTGGTGGCGCGATAAAAGTTCTTGCCAAAAATGACGGGCGTTAGCAAAAATTGCCAATACGGGAAAGTGTTCGATGTCTCCGTCAGCAGATGGCAGTTTCATGGAAAATTTGTCTGGCTGTCTTTGCCACTGCTGATATGCTTCGGGGAATTTGTCGATCGCATCTTGGCGCAGCATTCCTTCCCACAGAGGCAAATCGATTTCCATCAAATTATCAGTTGGCTCGAGTTGTGGCGGATTTGTCAAGCGCGACAGGATGATTTCCGCTGTTTCTTTGGCTCGTTGCAGGGGACTGGTATAGGCGGCATCAAAGGCGATACTGCTGAGTGTGTCGCCTACTTGCAGGGCGGCGCTGCGGCCTGCTTCTGTCAAAATCGATTTATCCAGGCGGCCTTGGATGCGGCGTTCTTGATTGTAGGTGCTTTTGCCGTGACGGACTAAGATAATGCGAGTCATTCGATTTTAGATTTTAGATTTTAGATTTTAGATTTAGCCTGCTACCCCGCTGCGGGTGCGCAGTGCGCACCTTACCCATACATGGCGGGTCAAGGATTTGTGGCGTAAGTCTTGTTGAGGCGAGTCAAAAAGATGAGCCAGTGAAATTTTACCAGTTGTCGGGATACTCTCGTCTGCAACGACCTATGATTAAAGACGGAAAAGATTTAGCCACGGATTCGCGCGGGACGGAAAAGCAGGAATGACATTGAAGCGGGTGATTTTAGGTATTTTAACGGCGATCGCGATCGCCCTGGTCGGTTTATCTTTAGTTGCTAGTTGGAACCAGCCACAAATTCAAAGTCGGCTGGAACTCTACCAGACAAATTTGCTGCTTCACGCCTCCGAGTGGCAAGGAGAAAATAATCAGAGTGCTAATTTAAGTTCGGCGCGCAACAATATTGTCGGTGCAGATCCTTTAAATACGGCTTTGACACAGTATCAAGAAGCGCGAGACTCGACTCGCAAAACTCTCGAAACAACTCAAGCACAATTTAAAGAAATTCAGTCGCCCGTCGCCTCCAAGTCTGATGATAATACTCTGAATTCTGCTCAAACTAAGGTTTTGTCAGAGTCGTTCGAGCAACAGTCAGTGCTGCTAAACGAACTTGACTTGCGCCTGGGAATTTTGCAGGCAAGCAGCGGCAAAACTCAGGCGGCGATCCAAACTTGGAAAAATTTAGTTGAGCGGTACAACACTCAAATTGAATACGACCCTTCGGCGGTCACTGCTAAAGTTTTAACGGGAATTTGGAGCAATCCGGCTCAACTGCTGCCGGATGCCGAGCAGAACATTAAAAAGTCTTTGGATGGCTGGTTTCGCTATCGCGCTCTAGCTCAACTTTACAAGCTGCAAGAACGTTCTAAAGAGCTGGTGGCGCTGCAAGCAGCAGAGCAAGCAACGGCTGAGCAAGCTGTAGAAAAGTTGGCAATTATAGTTGGCGTTCCGGCGATCGCACTTTGTATTGGTACGGTTTTGCTGGTTGGTTTGACCGTGCAGTGGCTGTTGCAGCGGAAGCAGTTAGATACAGCAGGTTCCGGCCCGCTGTTGGCGCGAAATGCGAGCTTGACTTGGGATGTGCCTTGGGACGGCGAGATTGTTTGGCAGGTGCTGGTTGTCGGCTTTTTCTTTGTCGGGCAAATCTTGATTCCCTATTTGTTGCTGCCGGTTTCTCTGACTGTTTTAAAACTCGATCCAGCTACTTTTGACCCGCGCAACAAGGCTTTTTATATCTTTGCGACTTATTTGTTGCTGTCGGCTGGGGGGCTTTCGGTACTGTATTTTTCGGTCAAGTCTTTTTTGCCTTTGCCGGAAGGTTGGTTTCGGATTAATTGGCGGGGAAATTGGTTTTTGTGGGGTTTTGGCGGCTATTTTGTTGCTTTGCCTTTGGTAGTTTTGGTGTCGCTGATCAATCAGCAATTCTGGCAGGGACAAGGTGGCAGCAATCCGATTTTGCCGATCGTTCTCGAAGGTAGGGACAACGTGGCTTTGGCGGTGTTTTTCGGCACTGCTGCGATCGCCGCTCCGGTTTTTGAGGAAATCGTGTTTCGGGGCTTTCTGCTGCCTTCTCTGACTCGCTATTTGCCTGTTTGGGGGGCGATCGCAGGTTCTGCTTTCTTGTTTGCCGTGGCTCACTTGAATGTGTCAGAGATTCTGCCTTTGGCGACTTTGGGTGCGGTTTTGGGGTTTGTGTACACGCGATCGCGCAATCTTCTCGCTCCCATGCTTCTCCACAGTCTTTGGAACAGCGGTACTCTCCTGAGTCTGTTTCTTTTGGGCGGCGGCGCAAGTTAATTCGGGCGGTTGTTAATAATTGTGAATTAACGTTGTTTTTTTGACAGTTTTCGTGAGGGCGATCGACAAGGCCAAAAACAGCAGTAGGGTTCTCGGTGCGCCCCTAATATTTAGTTCGGTAAAATAATCCGAATTCCAGTAGGGGCTGGTTCACCCTCATCTTTAATATCAGCAACAGATCCAGATCGACCCGCCCCGGTCGCTTACTTTAGCGGAAAAACTTGGTTTAACATGGAAGTAATATCTTGTCGGCTGATGATTGAGAGACTGGCCCGGGCGATCGCACCAAGCGGAAGTTGACAATCCTGCCAATTTCTAGCTAAATTTTAATTTAGGATGAGGGTTAAACCCAATGAGCAATTTTAACAGCCGCAAGTTAGAGGGAACGCCGAGTTGGATGCGTTTCGCACCCTACGCAGCCCTAGGCATTTTAATATTTTCTCTCAATTCAGGCAGCGAACTCAATTATTTCTTGAGAGGCTACTTGGTCATTCTAGAGGCTCAAGCCGGTATAGTTCTGCTGTATTTTGCGATGTCTAAGTTTCGCAAAAACCCAAATAAATGAGTAAAAATTAGTAAGATTACTTAGCTCGATCGTTCATGGTCGCGCATTCACAGTCTATTGCGGAAGTTTAAAAAAAATGGGGAAAGTAAAAATGGTAAAAGATAAAAACGTAGCAGTTGTGTTAGCTTTCTTTGTAGGCCCTTTGGGAATTCATAAATTTTATTTGGGCAATAACTTAGCAGGGGTATTATACTTGCTATTTTCTTGGACATTAATTCCGTTCGTGATCGCATTTTTCGATTTTCTCGGCCTGCTGCTGATGTCGGAACAAGCTTTTCAGGTTCAGTACAATGGCGGCACGTTGCCGTCGGGGTATGCCCTCAGATCGGCAAAAGATGTAACAGGGGCGATCGGCGAATTGAAAAAACTTTACGATATGGGCGCAATTACGGCCGAAGAATATGAAGAAAAACGCCAAAAATTGCTGCGAGAATTGTAATTAAGAAGGAAGTTCGGCAACCGATTCTGTAACGGATGTAACGGATGTAACGGATGTCAGGAAGAAGGAAGAAAAAAGACGAAAGCCCACTATTAAAAAAGTGGGAGTGAAATAAGTAAGTGTGAGATAAAAGCTATTTAAGGATAAAATTAAAGTGTCTCAAGATTTATACTGGCTGCGTCAAACTCCAAACTGGGTGTGGTATGCTTTTATTCCCTACTTCGGCGGATTGGCGATCGCCTATGCAGGCCAAAAGTCAAATATTCGCAGTTGGATGGGATGGGGTGTTGCCATTACTTTAGCAGCACTAGCGGTATCTTCTTCAGTTAATTTGGGTACGATCGTGTGGATCGCTCAAATTGTCACTGCTTTTAGTTTGAAAAAGCGCTATCTCATCAAAACCGCACCCAGAGGTTTACTGGTTCCGGCAACTGCAACCAATGCCGAAGAACTGGCAAACCTGCGCGGCAAAATAGATATTAACGAGTGTACCAAAGACGATATGGTCAGAATCTTGGGTTTGCCGATCGTCTACGCCAACGATATTGAATCTTTGCAAAACGAAGGCTACATTTTTACCCACGCCGAAGAGTTATCAGAAATAGCCGGAGTTCCCGAAAGTCACGTCAGACGCATCGCCCCGATGATTTGCTTCAGCTACAATTATCAAAAAGAATTGCAGTTTACTTGGAAACGGTTAAATATTCTTTCGCCGGAAGAGTTAATTGCCAGCGGTTTAGATCGGGTTGTTGCCGAAAAAATAGTTAGTGAAAGGCAGAGAAAAGGCGCTTACAAATCAGTTGTCGAAGTCAAGCGGCGGACGGGATTGCCTTTTGATTCCTACCGCCATATTTGTTAATTAGCCGTTGTTAGCACGAACAGTTTATGACAACAAAATTAGAAGTTGACCGACAAAAATTGTATGATACAGATTACCTGAGATGGATTGAAGCTACTTTAGAAAAGTTGCGGGTTCGCGACTATTCAAACATCGACTGGGAAAATCTGATTGCAGAAATAGAAGACATGGGGCGAAGGTAACACCGGAGTTGAGAAAGTAATCTGGTGGTAATTCTCCTGGATCTGTTTAAGTGGCAATTTCAACCGGCTCAAAGAAGTGGTAGCATCTCTTTAATCTAAAATCTAAAATCTAAAATCGATAGATGGATTGAAACCACTGTGGAAAAGTTGCGGGTTCGCGACTATTCAAACATCGACTGGGAAAATCTGATTGCAGAAATAGAAGACATATTGACTTTCTGCCCTCGGTTTGGCCCAGATGAGATCATTCAAGGGTAGCATGGAAAAAAACTCGATCGCCTCTTGGTAATTGACATTCAATGCACCTGCTAGCAAAAATCTCCCCCACCAGGCGGGCCCAGCAAGATTATTAAAAAAGTATTGCTCCTCTTGACATTTACACAGAATAATGATATTAAAATGTATTGATGAAACCCGTACTTTTCCCTAGCATCAACTCCAAGACGGGGTAAGTTTTCAAGACGATGCCTTAAATATCAGTAAATATCAGTGGTATCCTATCAGAATTATTATTGAAACGCAGAACGACACAATAGTAGCAGTAACGCTAAAATCACACTTATGTCTGACTCTCCTCCATCTCAAATCTCCCCAGAAGCTGCACCGGAAAGTGCTGCTACCGAAAACCGCACTGCCAAAACTCGGCAACTGTTGGGCATGAAAGGGGCCGCTAGCGGGGAAACATCCATCTGGAAAATTCGCTTGCAACTGATGAAACCGATTACCTGGATTCCCTTAATTTGGGGCGTGGTGTGCGGGGCGGCGTCTTCTGGAAACTATGTTTGGAACCTAGAGAATTTCTCGATCGCAGCAGCTTGTATGTTGATGTCAGGGCCGTTGCTGGCCGGGTACACTCAAACTTTGAACGATTTTTACGATCGCGACATCGACGCCATTAACGAGCCCTACCGTCCGATTCCTTCCGGTATGATCTCGATTCCCCAAGTAGTCGCGCAAATTTTGGTATTATTAGCCGCTGGCATTGGGGTGGCTTATGCTCTAGACTTGTGGGCGGGTCATGAATTCCCGATAATGACTGTTTTGACTCTCGGCGGCGCGTTTCTAGCTTATATCTACTCTGCGCCCCCGCTGAAACTGAAGCAGAATGGCTGGTTGGGAAATTATGCCCTGGGTGCTAGCTACATTGCCCTGCCTTGGTGGGCTGGTCAAGCTTTGTTTGGTACACTAGATCCAACCATTATGATTTTGACCCTGTTTTACAGTTTGGCCGGGCTGGGGATTGCGATCGTCAATGATTTCAAAAGTGTTGAAGGCGATCGGCAATTAGGGTTAAAATCTTTGCCAGTGATGTTTGGCATCGGCACCGCAGCTTGGATTTGCGTGTTGATGATCGACATATTTCAAGCTGGGATTGCAGGCTACCTGATCAGTATTCACCAAAACCTTTACGCTGTGATTCTCCTGCTGCTGATAATTCCCCAAATCACTTTTCAGGATATGTACTTTTTGCGTAATCCCCTGGAAAATGATGTTAAATATCAGGCAAGTGCTCAGCCTTTCTTGGTTTTGGGTATGCTGGTAGCAGCCTTGGCACTGGGTCATGCGAGTTAAGCAGAGTTTGGAGGTTTGAGTTGTGAGGTTTGAGTTAAAGAGTTTTTAATTCAAAAAATCTAATTCAATTAGAAAAAAAAGACCAAACTCCGCAGCGTTAAGAAAAGTTTTGAATTTTGAGTTTTGAATTAAAAAGTTTTGAATTCAAAAAAAAATAATTCAAGGCAGCGTGTTATTCAAGAAAAAATGTCGAATTAAAAATTAAAAATTGAAGAAAGCTAGCTTTGTGAATTTTTAATTTTTAATCGGACTTGATGAGGTTTGAAGGTCTGAACGTGGCAGAATTTTTCTCAAATATCAAAGGTAAATTGAGCAAAGTCACTAACGCAATAAGCGGTAATTCCGATCGAGAACCGCCCAAGGCTGCGAAGGGTAATAAGCTCAACTCGCCCGAAACCGAGGCGGAATTTTTTACACGGACAACGGCGGTCGGCTCGGAGTATGTGGTAGAAGAAGATCCTGCACCCCTAGAAGAGTCGGAAATAAATTGGGAATTAGACCCGGAGATTCAGAGGTATCAAATAGTTAAGCGCGATTGGGAAGGGTTGAAGCGCTTAATCGCTTGGTTGGAAATTGAACCTCAAGTTACCAGCTTGCAAACCCAGGGAAAAAAATTGTTGCGGCCGGGATTGAGTTTGCTGGAAACTAAATTAACCCAAAAATCGGATAGTAGCGAATTGCCGGAAAATAGCGCACCGCAGAACACCGAATTGCAGAGACATACGGAACTACAGGAAAATAGCGCACCGCCGGAAAATAGCGCACCCCAGGCAAATATTAAAAAACGGATACCTCGCGGCCCTAAATTTTGGATAGGTTTAGGTGTTGCCAGTATAGGCGGGGGCGCTTTAATCTACTGTTTGTGGATTTTGTACACATTAGACAAAGGTTTGCCGGATGTTAACGATTTGTCAGCTTTTAACCGCGACGGAACGCTGACAATTAAGGCGGCAGATAATACGATTTTGTTGCAGTCGGGGCCTGCAACTAGAGATAAACTGAAACTTAAAGAAATTCCTGAACTGTTGGTTAAAGCTTTTATTTCCATAGAAGACCGCCGTTTTTACAAACATCGCGGGGTGGATTATCAAGGTATTGTGCGATCGATTGTTTCTAATTTGATAGCGAGAGATTTAGTCCAGGGCGGCAGTACAATTACGCAACAATTGGCTCGCGTTGTTTTTCTAAATCAGGAAAGAAGTATTAGGCGGAAGGTTCGGGAAGCTCTTTTAGCTCAGAAAATTGAGCGAGAGTTGAATAAAGACCAAGTTTTAGAAAGATATTTAAATTTGGTTTATTTGGGTTCGGATGCCTACGGAGTGGCAGATGCAGCAGCGGTTTTCTTTAGCAAAACTGTCGATAAATTAACCTTGGCAGAGATGGCAACTTTGGCGGGTTTGCCGCCGGCACCAAGCGAATATTCGCCTTTGGTTAACCCTGATATGGCTAAGAAACGCCGCAATCTTGTGCTGCAAGAAATGCAAGAAGCTAAGGTAATTACAGAGGCTCAGGCGAAGGAGGCGATGGCGGAACCTATGGCGGTTAAACCAAGTGCGCCGAAGCGATTTAATGTAGTCGCGCCTTATTTTGCTAGTTACATTCGGAAGGAATTGCCGCGCTATGTTTCTCCGGATGCTTTGGAAGCTGGCGGTTTGACTGTCGAGACGACGGTGGATTTGAAGTGGCAGAAAATAGCGGAAAAGGTGGTTAAAAATGCGATAGAAGTTGATGGTCGCAGTCAGGGTTTTGAACAGGCCGCTTTAGTTTCTATGGACACTAAGACTGGGGAAGTTAAGGCGCTGGTGGGCGGCGGAAATTTTAAGGAAAGTCAGTTTAACCGTGCTACGCAGGCTTTGCGGCAGCCCGGATCGACGTTTAAAGGGTTGGTTTATGCAGCAGCGATGGCGGCTGGTTTTTCTCCCTATGACAGTTACGAAGACGAACCAATTATTATCGACGGCTATCAACCGAATAATTATGGCAAAAAATTTAGCGGTTGGCGATCGATCTCTGATGCTTTGACGCGTTCGGTGAATGTCGTAGCTGTGAAGGTGTTGATGGATGTCGGGTTTGAACCGACGATAAAATTAGCCCACGATATGGGAATTAAGTCTAAATTGAGTCCGATTTATTCCCTGGCTTTGGGTTCTTCGGAGGTGAATTTGCTGGAGTTAACCAATGCTTACGGTACACTAGCATCGCAAGGTAATTTTATTGAAGCCCACGGAATTAAGCGGGTGATTAATCAGCGGGGAAATGTGATTTATCAGGCTAATTTTAAACCGAAGCGGGTTTTGGATAAGGATAGTGCTGCGATTACTACTTGGATGTTGGAGGGCGTTGTGCAAGACGGTACGGGGGGGCCTGCCGCTTTAAACGATCGCGCTGTAGCGGGCAAAACTGGTACTTCGGAAAATGTCAGGGATTTGTGGTTTATTGGTTACATTCCACAGCTTGTGACTGGGATTTGGCTGGGGAATGATGACAATTATCCGACTTGGGGAACTAGCGGTACGGCGGCGTATAATTGGCGCGATTTTATGAGTCAAGCTGTTAAGGGAATGCCGGTTGAGAAGTTTCCGAAGTTGCCGGAGTTGGAGGGCCGCAAAGGCAGTATTAAGGCCAAACCGGTGGAGCCTAAGAGGATTATTCGGGGGATGATTGTGAATGAAGATGGTGCGATCGTACCTTACAATCCTAATCCTGAACCGAAGTATTACCCACCGCAAGAGCCAGCTTATCAAGAACCGGCTTATGAAGAGCCGGCCTATCAAGAGCCTGCTTATCAAGAGCCTGCTTATCAAGAGCCTGCTTATCAAGAGCCTGCTTATCAAGAACCGGGATATTAAACTATCGGTTTGGAGTAAGGACTTTAGTCTTTTTTCAATTGCTTTAGTCTCACCATAAAAAAGCCGTCCATATGATGTCTGTGCGGCCACACTTTCACCCATCCTTCGGGTGATGGCTGTACGGGTAAATCAATTGTTGGCGGTTCTATTTGCCAGTGAGGATTGCTGTCTAAGAACGATCGAATAACTGTTTCATTTTCCAAGGGATGAATTGTGCAAGTTGCATACACTAATACGCCGCCTGGCTTGACAAATGTGGCTGCATTTGCTAGCAATTCCGATTGCAGTTGAGATTGTTGTTCAATGTTTTCGGGCGTGTGGCGCCAGCGGGCGTCGGCGCGGCGGTGGAGGGTTCCGAGGCCGGAACAAGGTGCGTCTAGTAAAACTCTGTCTGCGAGGTTAACAAACTCTGGGAAATGGCGGCTGTCTCCGGTATGAATTTTAATGGATTTCATCTGGAGTCTGTCTGCATTTTCTTTAAGTTTTTTGAGTCTGCTGGCGGTTTTGTCGCAGGCATAAATAGTGCCTGTATCCTGCATTAATTCGGCGCTGTGGGTGGTTTTTCCCCCCGGCGCGGCGCAGGCGTCAATGATAGTTTCCCCTGGCTGGGGCCCTAGTAAATGGGTGACTAATTGAGCGCTGCTGTCTTGGATTGTCCACCAACCTTCGCTGTATCCGGGGAGGTTTTGAATTGCGCCGGTGCTGCCATTTAGTCTTAAAGCTTGCGGCAAGTTGGGGATTCTGCTAACGCTGATTTTTTGGGATTTGAAGGCAGTTTCAATTTCGGCGATCGAGCTTTTTAAGGGATTGATTCTCAGGTCAATTGTGGGGGATTGGTTGAACCATTCACAGAGTTGTTCGGTTTCGGTTTCGCCTATTTGTTCGATCCACAATTCTATTAGCCAGTCGGGGAAACTGTGGATAATTCCTAAGCGTTGGACTGGGTTTTCGGGTAATTTTAGGGAATTCAAACCCCCCCCAGCCCCCCCTTGGTAAGGGGGGGAGTTAGAGGTGGTTTTAGTCTCTGCTTGCTGAGGGGAATTAGGAACACTCTTAGCCCCCCCTTGGTAAGGGGGGGTTGGGGGGGTTAAACGGATGTATTGGCGCAACAAACCGTTGACAAAACTGCTAAGTCCTGAAAATCCGTTTTCTTTTGCTAGTTGAACGGTGGTGTTGACGGCGGCGGAGGGGGGAATCTGGTTGAGATATTCGAGTTGATATAAGCCTAAATGTAGGATGGTGCGGAGTTCGGGCGGTTGTTGGGAGGATTTCTTTGTTGCTAGTTTGTCGATGATAAAGTCGATCGATCGCATTCTCCTGACGCTACCGTAAACTAATTCTGTGACTAAACGCCGATCGAGGTCGTTGAGTTGAGAATTGCTGAAAGCGCGATCGAGTGCGGCATCTGCGAATGCACCGCGGCGGTGGACTTCGCGGAGTGCGAGAAAGGCTATTTGGCGGGGATTTTGCATAACATATTACATAAAAGGACTTACACAATGTTAAGTGTATAGTGTAAATTGCTGCTTATCTAAATTATTGCAAGTTTAGTTTTCAGCTTGTTCTGGTTTTGTTGACACCAACGGTTCTAATAAATTGCGTTATTCTTAGTTGATATACTCTGGCCTATGTGAGTTGTGTTGTAATCTTGCGTGCGCTTTCGCAGCAGTATATCCCGGACTTTTACGCTCATCATTTATAACATATTTTTGCCTGACTAATTTGGTCAGAATGAGGCGTATTCGCAAAATTTTGCTCTTGAAAGTAATGAGCGGTAGTTGGTCAGTATTCTCTATATAACTCCAAGCTCCGGTAATAAAAGTTAGAAAAATATCTGTAGTCGCCGCGAGTGCTTTAAAAGTAAATAGTCATCAAAAATCTAACGGCAACTGATTTTAATGACACACTATAATTAAAATATTGATTTTTTATTCAAGTATGGTATAATTGTATTTAAGTAAAATTTATAACAAATTTTTGGAATTTCACTCGCTTGAAGTAACTTGGTGCAAAGATTATGTATAATCACTATCAGCCTACTACAACAAGGGTCATCGATAAAAAATGAGTTTACCTAGAGCAATAGGTCGCCAAAAAGAAGTCCTCTACCTGCCGCCACAAGGACACTTAGCTGTGCTAGGAACTGCTGGCAGCGGCAAAACAACTCTTGCCATTTTACGATCGGCTTATCTGGCAAGTTCCACGACAGAGCATTTTGGAAAGACGCTTTTAGTTACATTTAATAACACTTTGGTTTCTTACCTAAAACGCCTTCAAGACGACCAACTTGCTGATGTTGTCATCGAAAACTACCACAAATTTGCTAGAGGTTATCTGGCGTCTCGTCGCAAGCTATCACGAAATTCGATTGTTGACTCAGATCGACGCGAGGAGTTAGTGAAGCAAGCGGTGGAAACAGTTTCAAGGAAACACGGAAAAAATTTGCTCTTAAACAATCGTTTGCCAGTGTTTTCAGAAGAAATTCGCTGGGTCATCCAACAGGGTATTACTTCATTGGAAGATTATCAAAATTTTCATACTGTGGGACGTATTGGCACTCGAATAGAATATAGCGAGCGGGAGCTAATGTTTGAAATATACCAAACTTATAGTAAGCTCCGCCAACAATTAGGTATGCAGTATGATTGCGATAATTTGGCTAGTGCTGTTTGTGCAGAATTAGATGCAGATCGGTCGCCACGTCGCTACCGACATATCATAATTGATGAGGGGCAAGATTTTTCTCCAGAAATGATTCGATCTCTAGCTAAAGCTATTCCTTCAAATGGTTCGTTGACATTCTTCGGAGATGTTGCCCAACAGATTTACGGACATCGTATGTCTTGGCGGGAGGCGGGATTAAACGTCACAAAAATATGGGAATTTAAAGAAAACTACAGAAATACTAAGCAAATTGCCAAGTTAGGTCTGGCAATTTCAGAAATGCCATACTTTAGAGATTTGCCCGATCTCGTTGAACCTGTTTCTCCCAATGCTGATGGCCCGCCCCCAACTCTTGTTAAGTTCGCATCTATCCAGCAGGAAATCACATTTATTGTTGAACAAGCTTCTGAGATAGCAAGAACCCAGAGTGTAGCAATTCTAGGACTCGATCGCCGCTATGCAAAGTGGATTATTTCGCAGCTTCAGAGAAGTGTTAATCTAGTAAATCTAGATCTAGATATCAAAGCATGGAAAACAGAACAGGGTATTCAATATTGCGGAACTTATCATTCAGCAAAGGGGCTTGAGTTCGATGCGGTTATACTGCCATTTTGCAACAATCAACTATTGCCAGATCCTGAAGCAGTAACAGCTTTTGGCGAGACGGATGCAATGGCTCAAGCTGGACGTTTACTTTATGTGGGAGTTACGCGAGCTAGAAGTCGTTTAATCATAACTTATAGCGGAGAACTTACGCGCCTTCTGCCAACTGATGAGAGCCTTTACCTAACAGTGTCACTATGATATAAACGATTAAGCAAGAGGTAGAACGTCGAGGAATAACGCGGCTATGTCATTTTACCCCATCGCGCAACCTGGTTCATATTTTGACTGGAACAACGGGAATTTTAGCGACAAAAAAGTTACAGACAGATGAACGTAGTGTTTTCACACCCACGGATATTCAGCGACTAGATCGGCATGAAGGTTACATCTGTTGTTCAATTGAATATCCCAATGCCTGGTATTTCGATAAGGCAAAATCAAAAGACGAATTACATGAATTATTTAAGGATTGGGTAATCTTGTTCATCAACCCTAAGTACCTCTGGTTGCCCGGTACTCGCTTCTGTCCGCGAAATGCTGCATCTGGTTATGGGAACCTTGTTGCAGAAGGTAAGGAGGCATTCTTATCAATGTTTAATCAATCTGTCCCTGGAGCTTATAACAGAACTGTTACCCGTTCTAATACTCATTTAGCTTGCTGTCCTACAGATAACCAGGCTGAAGTTTTAATACCAGACACAATTAGTATAGGGGATATTTTATCGGTCGCAGTACAAACTCACACCCAGGCAAAAAACGAAGCTGCACGCCTTAGTCTTTTAGGTGTGCCGGAAGATAGATTCAATTTTGTAATTGCACCCACCCTGTTTGAAAAGTACAAATTAAGCCAATGTATTAGTTCGGGTAAACGACCCCAAGAAACCCTTGGAACACAAAGGAAAGAAGCATGAACAATGATAACCGCTATCACCTAAATAGGATTTCATTAATAGCCAAAGGACAAGGTGCATTCCTTGGTGCAGCAGTTGGCGATGCACTAGGTTGGCCTCAGGAACCAGAGGCGAAGAGAGTTGATAATAAAAATGCTGCTACAGAATCATCAAATGGATTTCAACAATGGGTGCGGAAATCTGGTGGTCAATATTACCCACATGAAGAGATCATTCTTGCAGGGGAATACAGTGACGATACCCAATTAATTCTATGCACTGCCAGAAGTTTACTGCACGGCGAAAAGTGGTGGCATTACTTTATCAAAAAGGAGTTGCCCACCTGGACTCGTTACGAACGGGGAGGTGGTGGAGCGACAAAAAGAGCAGCACAACGATGGCTCGCCGGACAAGAACCTTGGTCTTCTAGTGAAAAGAATAAGAAGCAGTATTTTGATGCTGGCGGTAATGGTGTAGCGATGCGAATCATGCCACACTGTTTTTTAGGTGCAACCGATACAAATTTTGGAAATATTGCTAAAAATATTGTGGCTAATGGTGTCTGCACTCACGGTCATCCTAGAGCTTTAGTTGGAGCACTTGCTTACGGTTTTGCCCTCTGGGTGGCGTTTCAAAAGACAGGTACTCTCAAATATGGTGAAATTATTGAGCAAGTATTGTCGGCAGTTAACTTGTGGTCAAAGCTGCCAGATTTGGATAATATTTTTCCAAGTTGGAGACCCTCACTTTTTGATGTAAATGGCGAAAAATATGAATATATTTGGCAAAAAACTGTTACAGAAATGCTGGATCTTCTCGAACAATGCCAGCATGGAATGAAGCATGGTGCACTTTCTGTTGAACAAGAGATACTTACTAAATTGGGATGTTTTAATCCAAGTATAAAAGGTTCTGGAACAGTAACCGCTGCTGCTTCTATCTTCCTGGCATCACGTTATGCTGCCGATCCATTTCACGGTATTGTAGAAGCTGGATTTGCTCGCGGTGCTGATACCGATACTGTTGCATCAATGACGGGGGGTATACTTGGTGCTTTGGCAGGAATAGAATGGTTAGGAAACCATGCAGAACAAGTTCAGGATGCTCGTTATCTAATGAAAATCGCCGAATTTTTAAGTAGTAAAGAAACTCTGGTTAAAGACCCAAATTGCGATGACACCCCAATTACAAAATCGCATCTTGATTTCCTCCTAGAAAAGCTAGAAATGTCAAAAATTGGTGATATATTTTTATTTTTAGATGGCAGGGAAGTACAAACATCTGCACTCCTCAACCATCAATCTTTATCTAAAACGACAGTAGCAGTTTCTTGGAAGTTGACTGCTACTGACGGTCAGTCTTTGTATGTGAAGAAAGTTTCCCGATTGAATCCTGAAAAAATCCTCACAACAAAGGAAACAGTTCATATTGACCTTCCTGCTAAAAGCATAGGTGAAACAGAGTTGCAAAAAGTCGATGTAACTAATATGGCAGTGAAACTACGAGTGCGGAACATGGAGAAATCGCGTTTTTTTTATGAAAGGGTATTAGGGTTAAGAGTCGAGAAAGAATCAAATTATTTGGTGAAATGTGGGAATATTGTTTTAGTTCCATTAGATCCAGTTAAAAAACAGCGAGTCTCATCAGATAGTTTGACTTCAGACATGAGACAGACTATCTGTATAGAAGTTGAATCTTTAGAGGTGGTTTACAGTAATGTATGCCAAGTTGGAGCTAAAATTTTGAAGCCGACTTCTGAGAAGCAAGGATGGGTTCACTTCACTTGTCTCGATCCTGACGGTAATGCTGTTGAAATAGATCAGCCCATTATTTTTTAATTAAGGACAAATCATTTTTTAATTATTGACAAACAGCGATCAAATTGTTTGAAAATAGCACTCCACTGTTAACTGCTTCCCTGGCTGTGCCTGGAAATCAATATCCAGAGGCTCTGCCTCGCTTGTCTCAGACTCGCGGGAGGCTTTGAGACTCGCGGCAGGCAGAGCCTCCAAATCTACGTCCCCAGGCAGAGCCGGGGAACAAGAAAAAATCTGAAAAATATTCCTTAAGATTTGTTACAATACACAAAACTTCATACTTTCCCGAACACTGGATGACCTTTTTCAACGCCTCCGAACCCCTAATCCGCTGCAAACAGGAACATCTCGACGTACAAGACCGCGAAGGCCTGTTGCAACTCCGCTGGCAAATTGGAAATATTACTCTTTTCTCAGGACTTTATACCCGCATCGACCAAACTTTTCTGCTTTGGGGTTTGGTGACAGCGGGGATTTTTTTCACCGCTCAGTTTGTCCCCATCAGTTGGAGCTTTCAGGCGATTTTGTGGTCAAGTTTGACTCTAATTGGCACTGCGGTAATGGCCGTTTTGACTTTGTTTTGGGTAAGAGTCGAGCGAGTTAGCTGGATTCTTTACTCTTGGGCGATTTTGATGATAACTGGTTTGGTTGTGACGGATTGCAGTATTTTTGCCGGTTGGGGAGGTTTGCTGCTGCATCTGTGCGATTTGTGGTTGGGGTTGAGCGCGATCGGCTATTTTTGTACGGGACTCGGTTTGCGATCGCGCACTTTTCTCCTGATCGGACTAACTCATTTATTTAGCATCCCTCTATTAACATTAGTTGCACCTTGGCAATATCTAACCACAGGAATAATTATGGCCGGCTGTTTGTTGTTATTGTCCGAATTGCAGTGGGATATGCGATTGCCGATCGACAATAATTTGCTAAGCGCAGAACAGAAAGAATTCAACCTAATTCAACAGCAACTGCGGCAGAGCGGCGCGATTGTATCCAAATAAATCAAAATTGTAAAGAATTCTGTACAACAGCTAACACTTTCCACAAATCGCACACAATAGTAAAGATACAGCATAAATAAAAAACAAACTTTAACCAGAACAGGTGTTTTGCTGTTTTACCTGTGAGTCGCCAACCTCAGGAGAACGGTGTCAGGGAGGCGAGTGGTTAAGAATGCTGTACTTGCGACGATAAAAGTTAAATCCGGTTAAGAGTAGTTGTTAAAACAAAAAAAGTGGTGCAGGGTTTTTACCGTTTCCCCTGCTTCGCAGTCTTTGAGGAGAGGCGAAACCCTCTACTAGAACAGCCTGACGAGATTGACACAGGTTTTGACAGTTGCTCAGGCCGATTTTTAAGTTCAGTGTTTAAGAAAATTGAGAAAATGCTCGCTGAGGAGCCTTGCAGGACTTAGGATTAAATAAGTCCTGCTTTAGTGTGGGAAATTTAAGTTCGGTTTTACTCTGAGGTGCGTTTTCGCAAAATTTCCCTTACTTCCATTAAAATCTGTCCCAACCTATTTTTGCCGCTGCCATCTTTGCCGCAACCCCAATAGTAATCACCAGGAGCATTTTCGACTATTTTTTCATCGCCAGTAGCTAGTAAAATTTCTTTAATTTCGGCATGAGTTTCAAATTTTCGGAGTACAGCTTTTCCCATGATATCATCTTTTACTTCTTCCCAATCTTTGCGGAGGGGACGAGAGCGATCGCGTCCCATTTTGGCGGCATCTTTCGGTGTTTTTGCTTGGCGAATTTGGTCGCAGTCAGCCGTTGCGGGAAACTTTTGTGCTTGAAAATAATGCTCAGTAGTTGGCCAATATTCTCCGTCTAACTCGAATCCATGACTGGAAAAATTAGAAAAACAGCCGTATTCGCTGCCAGTGGTGTAGAAGTAGATAGTCATAATGTCTCCGATTTCAACCGCCCTAATAATCTTGGTCGATCGTCAGCTTTACTTCTTTTGATTCTCCACTATCTTCAAGCGCACATCAATATCTTCAAGATAGGAACCGATGTAAGATAGCAGGGCGTAGATGAATACGAGCACCCCTACCATTTCCAAAATTTCCTCAACAGAAGCCATCAAACCGTAGATCAAGTTTCGCTGACCTACCGCATCTGCATAATAGCCGCAAACCATTTCCATGCCAAGTGCTCCACCTACATATATACTGCCTGCCAGTAAAAAGAAATCCCTTGTTTTCCGGGGTAGGTGCAGGAGAAACTTCAGATAAGCCTGCCCAATAACCCCAACAAAAATCGCCCCCGGAATTACCCATATGAAGTAAAAAAGTCCCCCTAAATGCAGTGCTTTTCGCAAGTCGTTAATAATTAATATTTCGTGCAAACTCAAAATTTCATCTAAAGAAAGAAATACAAAGATGAACCCCAGCGCTTTCCAGTGCCCAAAATACCGATCGCCCTGCTTCTTCTTAGCACTAGCAATAATACCTAGCAAAATCGCGCAAAACAGCAAAGTAAATGACGAGTACCACGAAGGATAATTTATTTCTCTGTCTAAATTAAACAAATTAATCCAGCGTTCTTGATAGTTAAAACCGTACCGCAGAACTTGTACGATGCAACCAGCAATAGAAAAGAAGAGCACCCAAATGCTAAGAGAGAAAGCAACTCTCTTCGGCGAAACAGAAATCAGGAATTTCATCAAGTTTTTGATAAACTAGAACAAGCAAAATCAAACTATAAAGTAAAAAGTAAAAAATCGCAAGAGTGGCGCAATCCGCCCCCTCAGATTTTTATCTACAAAAAATAACCAATCACTGACAATGCACGTTCAAATTGAAACCTTCACTGTCCGCAAGCGGTTTGCCCTTACCATCAGTCGCGGTACAACAGCCCAAAGTACGAATTTATGGGTAAAATTAACACACGAAGGAATCGAAGGTTGGGGAGAAGCATCGCCCTTTTCCACAGGTTCTCGGCCCCAAACTACCGAAATTCTGCTAGCCGTATTGCAGGAAGTTGCACCGCTGCTAGAAAAGTTTACTCCGTTCGATCGCCAAAAAATCGAACAAGTATTAGCAGAGGTCAACTTACCCTCAGCCGCCCGCGCCGGCATAGACATGGCAATGCACGACTGGCTGGGCAAAAAAGCAGGCTTGCCACTGTGGAAAATGTGGGGATTAGATCGATCGCGCACCGTCCCCACCTCCGTCACAATCGGCATTAATTCGCCGTCTGGTGCAAGAGAAAGAGTGCGCGATTGGTTTGGCAAAGATGCGACATATCCAAAAAGAATCAAATACCGCGCCGTTAAGGTTAAATTAGGAAATTCCGAAGGAATCGAAGCCGACAAAGCTATGTTAATAGCAGTGCTAGACGAAGCACCCGCTAACGTTAAAATCAGTGTAGATGCTAACGGCGGTTGGAGTTTGACCAGCGCGCTCGAAATGTGTCATTGGCTGGAAAAATACAATATAAATTATGTAGAACAGCCCCTTTCACCCGTCGCCGATATGGATGAATTCTCAGAACTGTACCGTCAATCGCCCCTGCCAATTTTTGCTGATGAAAGTTGCTTTAATAGTTCCGATATACCCAAGTTAGCGCACTGCGTCCACGGCATCAATATCAAAATGATGAAGTCAGGCGGATTGACCGAAGCAATGCGGATGATTCACACTGCAAAAGCCTGCAATTTGCAAGTAATGTTCGGCTGCTATTCAGATAGTGCGATCGCAAATACAGCAGCAGCACAACTTTCACCGCTAGCTGACTATTTGGATTTGGACAGTCACTTAAATTTATTAGACGATCCTTTCACCGGTGCGATCGTCGAAAATGGGTGTTTGCTGCCAAACGAGCGATCGGGATTGGGAGTGCGACGAATTGACATTGTAGAATAGAAGTATCGCTCAAAATACATCTGGAGAGAGTATGATACCAGTGGAATCAATAGGAGAGCAAATTGATAGAGAAGCCAAGCTTTTCTTTGAAGAACACAAGCCGCCGACTGATTTAATTTTTGATGATGGTGCAGAAATGGAAAGCAACCGCCACCGTATAGCAATGACGGTTTTAATCCGTTCCGTAGAACAAGGTTTAGCTAACCGGAACGATTTTTTTGTCGGTGGCAATATGTTTATTTATTACAGCGCTAAACAGATTCGGAATCAGGATTTCCGAGGCCCGGATTTTTTCGCTGTGTTGGGTGTTGACAGCAATCCTTCCCGACAAGGCTGGGTAGTTTGGGAAGAAAACGGACGTTACCCGGATGTCATTGTGGAACTGCTGTCGCCGTCAACGGCAAATCAGGATACAGGCAAAAAAAAGGATATTTACGAGCAGGTTTTTAGAACTCCTGATTACTTTGTTTTCGATCCTTTCGAGCCGAATTCTTTGCAAGGATGGCGTTTAGATGCCACCCTGCGTTATCAGCCGTTAGTGCCCGACGAGCGGGGTTGGCTGTGGTGCGAAACGTTAGGTTTTTGGTTGGGTACTTGGGAAGGAATTGTCGATCGAGAAACAGCAACTTGGGTGCGTTTTTTCGATGAATCTGGCAATTTAGTTTTGTTGCCGGAGGAAGCCGCTCAACAGCAAGCCGAAGCCGCTCAACAGCAAGCGGAAGCCGCTCAACAGCAAGCAGAATTCGCTCAACAGCAAGCGGAACAGGAACGCCAGCGAGCCTCGCGACTAGAGGCCAGATTGCGAGAATTGGGAGAAGATCCGAATGCTTTGAACGAGTAATCCCAAATCACAGCTAACACCCAATCGATTTTAGATTTTAGATTTTAGATTTTAGATTTTAGATTGAAGCTAAAATTTAAAATCGCCCGTCTCAAAAGTGAACCAATGACTAAAAACTATCCGCTCAAAAATGGCAAAGTTGCCATCCTGCTGCACGAGGGAATTCTCGGCCATTCCGGCAAAACAGGTTTAGCATTTTTGCGCTACAGCGAAGCACAAATTGTAGCAGTAATAGACCGCCAATGTGTAGGACAATCTTTACCTGAATTAACGGGCATTCCTCAACAAGTACCGATAGTTGTTTCCGTTGCAGAAGCACTGCAATTTGCGCCGGATATTCTGCTAATTGGTATCGCTACTTCCGGCGGTGTTTTGCCTGCGGAATGGCTGCCAGAAATTAATCAAGCGGTAGCAGCAGGTTTGTCAGTTGTCAACGGTTTGCACGCGAAACTTGCACCTTTGATAACAGTTCCGTTAACCGAAAATCAATGGATTTGGGACGTGCGTCAGGAACCGGAAACTATAGGGGCGATCGCCTCTGCCGCCGCCGCTCAATTAAGTTGTCGCCGCGTGTTAACCGTCGGCACAGATATGAGCGTTGGCAAAATGTCAACCAGTCTGGAACTCAATCGCACTTGCTTGCGGCGGGGTTTGCGTTCCAAATTTTTGGCAACCGGACAAACGGGTTTAATGATTGGAAATGAAGGCATTCCTTTAGATGCAGTGCGAGTTGATTTCGCCGCTGGTGCTGTCGAACAAATGGCGATCGAATTGGGTTCTGAATGCGATATTCTGCACGTAGAAGGGCAAGGTTCGCTATTGCATCCGGGTTCGACGGCGACTCTGCCGCTGTTGCGGGGTGCGCAGCCAACTCACTTAATTTTAGCGCACCGAGCCGGACAAACTAACATTCGCCATCACCCGCACGTATCGATTCCCAAATTATCAAAAGTGGTTGAATTGTACGAAATAGTTGCCGCTGCTGCGGGTGCTTTTGCAGGGGGAAAAGTGAGCGCGATCGCCCTCAACACTCATCACTTAAATGAGGCAGATGCGCTGTTAGCAATAGCTGAAGTTCAAGCAGAAACGGGGTTGCCTTGTACCGATGCCGTAAGGTTTGGCGCGGAGGTTCTGTGGGAGGCGATCGACAGTTGATATGCTAGAATCAACACCAACTAATAAATAACTAGATAAAACTATGATACAAAGCATTCAAGCAAAAACACTGACCCTGCTAGATGTCGAAACAAAATTTAATTTTAAACTTTGTGAAAACGAGCAATTCTTCCGGGAGTGGATTGACGATTTACCGGAAATTAGCGATGACAAAAAGCGAGCGCTCGACAACGTAAAAGCAGGTTATATCAACAGTGTCAAGTACGCGATGCTGGAAGATACCGTAAAAATGGTGGTACTGGCTCCCTTGCTATTTTTAGCAGATTTCTACTTGACTCCCTTTCACATAGAGGCAGAAAAATCAGTAGAACTGACTATTGAAGATGAAGGTACAATTGTCAGGGGTAGCATCGATGTCCTGCTATTGCTGAAATCTTTTTGGGTAGTTGCGATCGAAGCCAAACGCTGTCAATATTCCGTTGAAGCTGGGCTTCCTCAGTTACTATTTTATATGCTGAATGACCCCAGCTCCGAACCAGTAACATTTGGGTTTCTGACAAATGGTAGCAGCTTTCGATTTATCAAAATGGCCAAACGAGACACACCGCAGTATGCCGTCTCTAAACTTTTCGATATTGCGAATCCCGGAAATGAACTTTACGAAGTCTTTCGCATTTTGAAGCGATTAGCTGGTATAATTTCCAATTACAGCACTTCAACTTGAATACAAAATATGGAACTAGATTCTGAAAATAACAATAAATTCAGTAAAGCTCACTTTGACTTTAAGAATTTGCCCCAACTCACCAACCCTTGGCGACAGCTAAATCTGCAAGGAGTAGCTTTAGGTTTGATTCGCTTGCCGGCTGGCGAGGGCTACACCTTTACTCACAGCCACGCAGAACAAGAAGAAGTTTATATTGTAGTTGAAGGCAAGGGCTTGATGGTTGTAGATGGGGAACTATTGACACTTGAGGGCGGCGATATTGTGAGAGTTTCTCCCGCTGCAAAGAGAGCATTAAAAGCTGCTGACAATACAGCTTTATTTGCGATCTGTACTGGAGGATTGACCGCAGGTTATCCCAAGCAACCCAACGCGCGCTATTTGATAGATGATGGAATTCCCGATTATGACGATGTTCCGCCTTGGTATGAGGGAAATCCCGAAATTGCCGAGAGAAATGCACGGTTAAAAGAAAGGATGTTGAAAGCCCAAGCCAAACGAGACAGCCAACAGGAATCATCATGAATGAAAGTTCTTTTTCGTTGCCGCCACAATGCGTCCTCCGTCCAGCCTCAGATCGAGATATCAAATCAATTAGAAAGTTAGTTTGGAGCGCCAAACTCGATCCAACTCAGTTGCGCTGGCAGCAATTCTGGGTGATAGAATGCGGTGGAAAATTGGTGGCTTGCGGACAGTTGCGGAACTTTGCGGGCGCGCAAGAATTGGGCAGTTTGGTGGTGGCGAAAGATTGGCGCGATCGAGGTTTGGGAAGCTACCTCACAAAATATTTAATTCAACAAGCTACAGAACCGCTATATTTAGAATGTTTGGGAAAGCGACTCGCATCATTTTATACTCGCTTTGGCTTCGTAGAAGTTTCCGTACAAGAATTGCCGCAGTCGCTTAAATTCAAGTTCGGTTTGTCTCAATTAGCTAAAACTTTATTCAGAATTCCTGTAACAATTATGCAGTATCAAGCAGGTTGTCTATAATTATGACTTTTATGAATTTAAGATTCTGAATTTATGAATGGATTTTAAGTTCGACCTGTTCAATAATTGGATAACAGGGTGCGATCGACCTCCATCGATCAAAAACTTCTACCGCCTCGTGATATCTGCGTCAATCTCGATCGCCTATTTTCTATTCCTAAATAGGTAGGTAAAAATCAACATCGCATGGGGAGGGCGGGTTAGTGCCCAACTTTACTTGCTTGTATCACAGATCCGCTTACGGGCCCCTAATGGCGCACCCGTTGTCACAAACCGGGTTTTTAGGGCTTTGGTGCATAAGTTACAGACTAGATATTTATGGATATTCCGGATTGGGCGATCGAGAATGCGTAAGTTCATAATTCACCGTTCGCGGTAGTCCAGTAGGCTAAATTGGCACAGCTACAAGCGCGATATGTAGGCAAAAACCTTTGGAAAATCGTTGCTGGCAGGTGGAAAAGTGTCATGTGCCAGTACCAGACTCGGAAAGTGGACTGGCGATCGCCCCAAAGATATTCGACTCCTGGCAAATTAGTAAGTGTAAAGCAAGTGAGTCACAACCCAATCAAAAAACTAAACGCAAAAATTCAACCCAAAAATAAAACATTTTCGCAGCAGCAGTAATGCGGAATCAGACAATCTCTAATGTAGCTAACAACATCTACCCTTGAGGCAAATCCCACCAACTGCTCAACCACTAAATCCTTAATTCAATACCTCGGAATTACTGGATTTAGACTCCCCGCAACCGCTTCTCAAATCCCCTCAACATTTCAAAAATTCTTTGCCTTTTATCCTGATAAAACCACGGAAGGCAAGAACAATGAAATATCAGGTAATCAATCAATCTCAACCGAGGAAATGCAGCCTTTCAAATAGCATCAACACACAATTACACATCCATATATTTTAACACACCAGGAGTAAATATCATGTTCAACGTAGTAAAAGCTTTCGGCTCGATTTTCTCCACCCAAGGATACAGCACAGCCAATAATATGTTAATCAAAAATTACGTCAACACCAATTTTAACTATTTCAACGAAGAAGCAGTCGTCGATGAATCGATTTACCCGAATCAAACAGGTCGCGTCCGCTTCCAAGGTAGCTGGTGGCCCGCACGGTGCGATCGCCAAATTACCCTCACACCGGGAGACACGGTTTATGTCATCGGGGTTGACAACATCACTCTGTTAGTTTCCCTCGCTCCCGCAGACTAAATCAGAGCATGAACGACCTGGTAATCAATCCCAACCAGGAAATGCTACTTTTCAAATAGCTTGAAATAGGCGATTAAACTTCGATATATATTAACACAAAAGGAGTCAGGAAAATGTTTAACGTAGTAAAAGCTTTCGGTTCAATTTTTTCTCCTCACACCTACAGCACAGGAAACAATCTATTAATGGATAACTACATCAACACCAATTTTAACTATTTCAACGAAGAAGCAGTCGTTGATGAATCGATTTACCCGAATCAAACAGGTCGCGTCCGCTTCCAAGGTAGCTGGTGGCCCGCACGGTGCGATCGCCAAATCACCCTGACACCGGGAGACACGGTTTATGTCATCGGCGTTGACAACATCACTCTGTTAGTTTCCCTCGCTCCCGCAGACTAAACTAGAAAGTAATCTCAACTTTTTGACTGTCAGAACCCCGACTTCTTGAATAAGTCGGGGTTCTGACTATTCTGTTTTTTAGTGGCAATTTGGCGATCGCTTCCACTCAACACCTGACGCAAGACAGCAATATCTGCCTCTGTTTATTTGCCAGTAGAAATATGGCAGATCGCGCTCCAATAAAATGGCATTTTTGAGAGCTTGTTTGTTGAGGCGATCGCGGAGTTGAGATTCGCTATTTTCTCGGGTGACTGCTGCTTTTTCTGATGCCTTAGCGAACCGTGCCAAGAGAGGAACAACCATGACACAAAAACCGATTATGGCAGAAATCGATTTTTAGGTTGGGCAATATTTTATGCTATTGTCAAACTTGGTTTTTACAGGAAATTTCGTATAAAATTGTCGATAACAAAGATACTATAGAAGTGCCTTTACGACCTCTTGTTTGGATGGGAGACTCTCGCAAAAATATCCGCGAGTTTCCTGAAGAGGTACAAAAAGCGGTAGGTTATGCGCTACAACTGGTGCAAGCTGGGGAAACACCTTTGTCAGCCAAGCCCTTTAAAGGGGTGGAAAGCGGTGTGTATGAAATCGTCAAACGTTACGATACGGATACTTACAGGGCGGTTTATGCTGTCAAGATTGGTGACAAAATCTATGTGTTGCACGCTTTTCAGAAGAAATCAAAGCAAGGGATAAAAACCCCACAGGCTGATGTTGACTTAATTAAAAAACGCTATCAAGACGCACTAGCGAGGGAGGAACAATTATGACAGAAGAAACCATTTTTGAAGAAAGCAGCGGTAATGTATTTGCTGACCTTGGATTGGCAGATGCTGACGAACTTTTTGCGCGCGGTAAAATCGGAATTCAGGTACTTCGTCTGTTGAAACAGCGCAACTTGGAACAGCGTGAAATGAGCGAATTACTGGGCATTCCACAACCAGAAGTCTCTCATTTAATGAACGGAGAGTTTCAACGGTTCAGCGAGGGAAAACTACTGCTTTTCCTCAAGCGACTTGATACGGAAATTACCTTACATCTTCGCCCTCGTAATGGGGCAAATCAATCTGCTGAAATTGCGATATCGCTATAGGGGTTGATGAAAGCGGATGGTAATGTCGTTCGTGATTGTATCCGCACCTTCGTAAATGCGATCGCGCAAGCGTGCGCGGCTAGGGCGATCGCCTTCATCAATCGCAGACTTCAACCGCAACAACGCCCGAATCTTCGCCAGCAGATATTTCCGTTTAATCGGCTTGCAAATAAAATCATCTGCGACACAATCTAGCCTATAAACTAAGCTGGGACTATCGCAATCTGTCATCAGCACAATAGGCATAAAAGATAACTTCTGATTCTGACGCACTTGTGCCGTCATTTCATATCCATCTAGATATGGCATGATTGCATCCAGCAGCACTAAATCGAAGCGTTTTTTCTTAATTTGTGCTACGCTGCATTTGAATTGTTAGGCTGTGTGGTATTGCAGCAGACAACCTGCTGAATCAACCTCATAATTTAAACAGGATTATTTACTCTCTAGAGACCCCAGTATGGAACTTAAGAAGCAGTTTACTTTTTCAGGGTTATTTAAGAAGTTTCACGAAGAAGATACTCAGCCGATAGAAATTAATGACGCTAATATATATTGCTATGTAAACGGCAATATTTTGATTGAAATTAACTCCCAAGTAAATCAACACATTAATCACAAAAAATTTATTGAATCTGAACCCATTTATCAGTTGAAAGCTGTGCTCGGAGAGCAACCAGATATTCTGCAATTCTGGGAACTCGATGGACTTGAAAGAGAGATAGTTCAACAAGCATATGAGGGTGATTACGAGATTGAAGGCAAAACTGTTGAGGGATGGAAAATAAAGGCGATTATTGCTGATGCCAGCTTTCAAGTCACCTTGGGGGTTGACAACTATGAAAATATGGAGCAAGAGGGTAAATCTATAGTTAGACTTAGGGACTTGGACATTGATTACAATTTAGATTCCTTAGAAGAGGGAGGAACCCAAGAAATTGTGTATGGTCTTGCAAATATAGAAGTTATACACAATTTGTCAGCTCAAATTGGAAACCTTGAAGCTGAAATGTGTATTGAGTCCGTTTCAACTAGAGAAAGCACAAATACAAGTGGTATCTTAAGCGCAGAGATGACACTCAGAAATATTCGTGAAAATGAACAAGATTCCTATGATAATTATTGTGCTTGGCTCATATCACTTCTTTCACTTGCATCGGGGCATTGCGTTGATAAAATATATAGCATCAAGGGTGTGAGGTATGAGCATTTTCAGATAAAAAGTGAATACTGGTCAGGGAGAAAACTACGTAGTGAAGCAAGGGGAATAGCTGTTATACAATCACCTCATTTATATCAATTTATGCAGCAGTGTGCTAAAAATTTGACAGAGGAAACCTTCAGCGATAAAGGTGTAGGTTTAGCCTTAAGCTGGTACATTGATACATTTGTTAGCCCTATGGCTGCAGTAAATTTCTTACTTTTATGTACGGTTTTAGAATCCTTAAACAAAAAACATTCGATCAATGCTAGTAAGAGCCTTCTTCCTACGAATATTTACCGACAAATCAGACACCAGATTTTAAAGGTTGTATCGGACTTCCCGCAAGGTATTAATAACCAAGATGATCTTAAAAAATATAATATTTTTGCGCTTAAAGTTGAAAAGTCTTTTGCTAGTGGTTCCTACAATCAGATAGGAAATTTACGAACTAGCCTCAAGGAAATGTTTAAGACTTATAGTGTGCCATATGAAGACTTATTTCCAGAATTAGAGTTCATAACAATAAGAGACAAGATTGTTCATGAAGGATTTGGTGGAGTGGATGTAGCTCTTGAACTTCGCAAGTTGTCAAACCTAGTTGTGCGGGTATTTCTGGCAATTCTGGGGTATCAGGGTAATTATATGGAGTCTATAAAAATTGAGATAGATGATCCATTGGGACGAAGTAAACACGGATTGATTTGCAGGTCTTTTCCTTTTATTGCCTCTGAGGATAACACAGAGTCGAACTCGATCGATATTTGCTCTTAGAACATTGGGTGCGCTTAGCCAAAGCTCATGCCTACAAACGCTTACAGACAGCAGCATGAGTTATGTATCAGCCACTTTGCGTCAGTTAGTGACTCAACGCGCCCGATCGCAATGCGAGTATCGATCTAGAAAACATTGCTATTATCGATCGCAATAACTCGAACGATAGAATATACCTGAAAAAAGAACTTAAATATCCAGCGATACGTTCAGCATCTCTTATCTAATTTCGGCAGGGTTTATTTCAATCAACCCTGCCTTGAGTATGCTTAAATAAGCTTAGACACTCGCTAACCATATTTAAACCAGTGAACTTTCAATCAGTCATTGCCACCTTAAACAAATTCTGGAGCGATCGAGGCTGCCTGATCGCCCAATCCTACGACACAGAAAAAGGTGCAGGAACCATGAATCCCCACACCTTTCTCAGAGCAATCGGCCCCGAACCTTGGTCAGTCGCCTACATCGAACCCTGTCGCCGCCCCACCGACGGACGCTACGGCGAAAATCCCAATCGCTTCCAACATTACTATCAATATCAAGTTTTAATTAAACCCTCTCCTCCCAACATCCAAGACATCTATTTAGACTCCCTCAGAGCATTAGGAATTCGCCCAGAAGACCACGACATTCGCTTCGTAGAAGACAACTGGGAATCGCCCACTCTCGGAGCTTGGGGCGTCGGCTGGGAAGTCTGGCTCGATGGCATGGAAATTACCCAATTTACCTATTTTCAACAGTGTGGAAGCATTGACTGTCGCCCCGTCTCCATTGAAATTACCTACGGACTAGAACGCCTAGCAATGTATCTCCAAGAAGTCGATGCGATGACGAAAATTCAGTGGAAAGATGGCATCACTTACGGTGACGTTCACCTGCAAGGAGAAATAGAACAGTGTACTTATAACTTTGAAGCTTCCAATCCAGAATTGCTGTTTACTCTATTTGGATTGTACGAGCAAGAAGCCGAACAATTGACAAAAAAAGGATTGGTTTTGCCGAGTCTTGATTATGTGTTAAAATGTTCTCACACTTTCAATTTACTCGACGCTAGAGGTGTGATTTCGGTAACTGAAAGAACTCGGTATATCACCAAAATCCGCAATTTGGCGCGGCGAGTTGCTCAGCTTTATTTGGAACAGCGCGAAAAGCTGGGTTTTCCTTTAGAAAAAGCTGTAAAAGTTTGAGTTTGAGTTGGATTGTGGGGCGGGCATCTTGCCTGCCTTAAGAACGGGCAAGATGCCCGTTCCACAAAGAGTGAGTTGGATTGGGGGGCGGGCAGATTGCCTGCTTCAAGAACGGGCATCTTGCCCGTTCCACGAAAGCCATATTTTTAATTAATTAAATGCCTAATTATTCTGAAAATAATACAGAAACAAATCCTCAACTGCGAATTGATAATGTTAGTTTAAAAACACCGATCGCCTCAAGTCATTTGTTGGAAAATATATCATTTCAGGTACACAAGGGATCTCGCGTGGCAATTGTTGGCCCTTCAGGTGCCGGCAAAACAACGCTGTTGCGGTTGCTAAACCGGCTCAGCACTCCCACCAGCGGCTCGATTTATCTGGAAAATACAGAATATCGCCAAATACCTGCGATCGAACTCCGCAAACAAATCACCCTCATCCTGCAAGAATCCAAGCTTTTGGGAATGTCAGTGCGAGAAGCATTGGCTTATCCTTTAAAGCTGCGGGGCGTGACTTCATCAAACATTGCTGAGAGAATTAGCGGGGCGATCGAACAACTGCACATACCCCAAGAATGGCTCGATCGCAGCGAATTCCAGCTTTCCACAGGCCAAAAACAGCTCGTGGCGATCGCCCGCGGCATCATCCTACAACCAAAAATCTTGCTTTTAGACGAACCAACATCCGCCCTAGACGCAGGAAAAGCCGCCCACCTTCTGCAAGTATTGATACAGCTAACAAACGGCCAAACCACCATTGTCATGGTAAACCATCAATTAGAATTAGCCGAGCAATTTAGCACGCGAATTCTGCATTTACAGCGCGGAAAGCTCATCGAAGACTCGCCCTCCCATCAAATAAATTGGGTGCAACTGCGGCAAAATTTAATCCAAGCAGAAGCAGAAGCCCAACAAGAATGGTGAACATTAGTAGGGTTCGCAATGTCTACCCTACCAACTGCCACCCCAAAACATAATCAATGAGCGCCCCCACCACCAGCACCCGGTTTCACCTTTTTAAAACCCAAAATAGCAATCCCACTGAACAACAAAGCAATTCCCACAAAGTAAAAACAATCATTAAAAGCCATGACATAAGCTTCGCGGCGCACAAGATTATCAATTGCCTGAATTGCTTGGTTATGCGCCACACTTGCATCAGCACCGCGACTCACAAAATACTGAGTCATTTGATTTATTCTCTCCTGCGTTGCCTGATTGTACAAAGAAACAGATTCCCCTAATCGATTCGAGTGAAATTGCTCGCGCATCGTCACCAAAGTTCCTAGGGCCGCAATCCCCATCGAACCTCCCATATTTCGCATCATATTAAACAAACCCGAAGCAGAACCTGCCTCGTGTTTCTCCATACCAGCAGTGGCAATTGTTGACAGCGGCACCATAATCAAAGGCTGTCCCATTGCTCGCACTAATTGCGACCAACGCAACTGATCGATGCCCGTCTCGTGAGTCATGCTGGCATTCATAAAACAACTCACCGCAAACAAACTCACACCGATGCCAATCATCACCCGTATATCGATTCGCTGCATCAATTTCGGCACCATCGGCACGAGGAATAACTGCGGCACGCCACCCCACATAATCACCTCGCCAATTTGCATGGCATTGTACTGCTGAATCTGACCTAAATACAGGGGCAAAATGAACACCGAACCGTACAATCCCACCCCCAAAGAAACATTCACAACAGTTGCTAAAGCGAAATTGCGGCGACTCAATAATCGTAGGTTAATAAACGGTTTTTTTCTAGTTAGTTCAATCCAGAAAAAAGCGCTGATAAATATGGCAGAAACTATGCTTAAACGCAAAACCAAATCAGAACTAAACCAGTCTTTGCGGCTGCCTTCTTCTAACACAACTTGCAGGGAACCCAGGCCGATCGCCATTGATAGAATTCCCCACCAGTCGCCCCCTTTTAGCAGTTCGAGCCGCATCGGCGTCGGGGCGACGGCATACCACACACCTGTTAGCAGCAGCAGCCCCGGAAGCAAATTTAAATAAAAGACATATTGCCAGCCGTAATTCTCCGTCAGCCAGCCTCCCAATGTCGGCCCGATGGATGGTGCAAAAGTAGCTGTCAGGGCAAACATCGCCATGCCGACTGGTTGCTTTTTGGGCGGCAAATTTGTTAGCAAAAACGTAAAAGCCATCGGAATTAAAATCCCACCAGTCAATCCCTGGAAACCTCGAAAAACAATCATTGAAGTCAAATCCCACGCCCAAGCGCAGCACATGGAAAAGAATACAAAGAAAGCGGCATTTACCAAGATGTAGCGGCGGACTGAAAACACCTGCGATAGCCAACCCGTCAGCGGAATTACGACTATTTCTGCGACTAGATAAGAGGTGGAAATCCAAGAACCTTCTTCTAAAGTTGCGCCTAAAGCTGCTTGAATATCTTTCAGAGAAGCGTTGGTGATTTGGATGTCCAAAACCGCCATGAAAGCGCCGATCATTGTTGCCATGACGCCGATCCAGGTTTTTAAGGGAACGCGATCGTCGCTTTGCTGTGGAATTGCACTTGTATTTGCCATTGGTTTAACCTCTGGTTGCGTAATTAATTTGGATGTTTTAACCGCAGAGGGCCCAGAGGGCGCAGAGAAATAGAAGAGAGAAGTTTACAAATTGTTGAGGATTGCTAGAGATACAGTCAGATATTAGCTTTGGGAATCTTGTTTAATGTTGGCATTTGTGATTTGACGCTAAATCCCTACTGCGAAATTAAACCCATTTTTTGATACAGTGGTCGGATTATGTTTTTTAAAGCTGGCAACTGTTTGGTAAAAACTACCGAGCCTAAAATACAAATTATACCTCCAATGATGACTGTATAGGGAGCGCCGATATAATTTGCCAATCCCCCGGCAACTAAATTCCCAAAGGGTGTCACTCCAAAAAATGCCATCGTGTATATGCTCATCACTCTTCCGCGTTTGTCGTCTTCCACAATTGTTTGCAAAAATGTGTTTCCTCCGGCAAATTGGATAATGAAACCAAAGCCAACGAACAACATCATGATTAATGACAGCCACAAGACGCGGGACAAACCAAAACCTATCAGTCCGAATCCCATAATTGCCGGTGAAATCGCAATCCACTTGCCGAGACCAATTATACTTTTGCGCGAAATCAAATAAATCGCTCCCGTAAAGGCTCCGACTCCCGAAGCAGCCATCAAAAAGCCCAGAGTTTGGGCGTCGCCGTGCAGGAGTTTGGTGGCAAAAATTGGCACTAAAACTGTGTGCGACATTCCGGCCAAACTGACTAATGATAATAGCAGTAAAATTGCTCGAATCGGGGGAAACCCGAAGGCATAAACGAATCCTTCTTTTAATCTTTGTAAGGGTTTGGTATTAGTTGCTGCAATTTTACGGGCTTTGATCTGCATCGCTAATAAGCCTGCAATTACAGCAATGTAGCTGAGTCCGTCAATGAGAAAGCAATAACTTGCGCCGACTGTAGCTATCAGCAAACCTGCCATTGCTGGGCCGATTAGTCTGGCTGCGTTGAACATCGAAGCATTAATGGCGATCGCATTTGCTAAATCTTCTTTCTTTTCCACGAGTTCGGGCACAAAAGCTTGCCGTGCCGGCGCGTCAAAGGCATTAATTGCACCTTGAAAGAAACTCAGTACGACGATCTGCCAAATGTTAACGACTCCTGTTAGCGCTAAAAATGCTAGCGCTAAGGATTGAACCATCGCTAATATTTGAGTGGCAATTATGACTCGGTGGCGGTTCCAGCGATCGATTAAAACTCCTGCAAAAGGCAGTAAAATTAATGTGGGGATTTGACTTGTAAATCCCACCACGCCGAGCATCCAAGGTGAATCGCTCAAATTGTAGACAAGCCAAACAGTAGCGACTTGCGTCATCCAATTGCCAATCAGTGAGATGCTTTGTCCTGCAAAAAACAGGCGATAATTTCTCGATCGCAGCGCTGGAGGAAGTTTTATTGTTTTGATTTTTGCTAGTAGATTCATGCAAGAGTACGGCTAGAGCAATCCTATGGGATTTGTCAATATTTTTTAGGGGGTAGTTTCCCCGCGCCCTTGGTGTCAAATTAAGACTAAAACCCTCTGTTTCTCTTGTTTGTATCGAACTGCGAGATACCCCTAGCCCCTCTTAATAAGGGGGGAATAAGATTGCGATATTTCGTCCTCCTTCTTAAGGGGGATTTAGGGAGATATAGACTCGACTACAAGCGACATTTATTATGGGTTTCAATCTTAAGTTGACACAAATGGCACGGCGGGATTGTCCCTAAACTCATTTTACCGAGCGTTTAGGATTGCTATATGAGCCGAAGGTTCTATTTTTCGGTTCTCCAAAACCAGGAAACGAGCATTTTACGATCGCAACCCGATCGCGCTGCTTCTAATCAATGCTCAACAGCCAAGTACCGAGGTAACGCAGCAAGGGAACGTCCCCAGGGGTGCGGATGCGGACGTTGAAATGGTACATTCCGCCCGGAGATGGGTTTCTGACGTTGGAGAGTACAACCTCAACATTGTTGCCGGCAGCAATTGGTTCTGCGGGATAAATTTCTATGAAACGATTTTCTTTGTCCCAGATTACTTCTTGCAATTGGATTGTTTTGTCTTTGACGCGCACTTTAATGTCTTTTTGGTCGAATTCGCCTTTGTAGTAGTCTGGATAGGATATGTTGAGTTGGGCGATCGCCAGACTTACTTTTTTGGAAGGAATTCGCAGCCGATATCTATCGCCGCTCATCCCCGCTTTGCCGTAATCCAAACGATAGTTTAATTGGTTGGCGCGCTCGGGGCCGCCGAAAATCGTGAATCCTGGCATGGACTGGGCTAAACTGATGGCGGGCAACCCAGTCAGCAAGCAACCTGTAACCGCTAGTGCTGAAAATAATCGTCGCATAACAACTCCTCTAATTAAACTCTTGGTGAACCTTAAATATCGATCGCCCGAAATTTGCGATCGTGCCTACAATATATCGAATGTCTCAGCAATTTGATGAGGGCGATCCGATTTTAGATTTTAGATTTTAGATTTTAGATTTTAGATTTACTTCCGTCTGCTTTGAGAATGAATCAGGGGGCTGGTTAGAACCCGAGGCTTTTCTGTGCCTCCATCCTAAGTCTGCGAAACGCTGAATCTGGGAACCTCGGAACTAATTGCTCGATCGTCAATTATTTTTTGCGTAATACTGATAACTGACATTCAAACTACAGAACTAGCAGACAGAATATTATATCATAATCGGTTGCAAACTTAACAATTTAGCGAATTTGAATGTATAAGATAAGTTAAAGATACGGCTCGAATTTGGGCGATCGGCTTTACTATCAACGAGAGAAGTTTAGGGCAACGGCGGCTCAAATGTAAAGCAACGCATCTGGCGGTGAAAAATCGCAATTCAAGAAACCTGCGGAGGCAGGTTTTGTCTGTGTAGGAGCGGTTTCAACCGCCCTGGGAAGGCTTAAATAAGGAGAGTTCATGAAATTAGCGATCGCAAAAGAAATAGAAGCAGGCGAACGCCGGGTGGCTTTAGTACCCGACGCTGTGGCCCGATTGGTAAAACAAGGCGTCGAAGTTTGGCTGGAAGCCGGCGCGGGGGCAAAATCCTTTTTCTCGGATCTTGCTTACGAAGAAGCGGGAGCTCAAGTTGTCGCCGATACCGCTAAGCTGTGGGGCGAAGCCGATGTCGTCGTGAAAATCGGGGCGCTGCAAGAATCAGAAGTTCATCAACTCCGGGAAGGAGGCGTTTTCATCGGATTTTTGAATCCTCTGGGAGATCCAGCTTTAGTGCAGCGTTTAGCCGATCGCAAAGTAACGGCATTCAGCATGGAAATGATCCCGCGCACCAGCAGAGCTCAAAGCATGGATGCGCTGTCATCTCAGGCTAACGTCGCCGGTTACAAAGCCGTACTGATCGCAGCCGCAGCTTTGCCGAAATATTTCCCAATGCTGACAACGGCGGCGGGTACGATTCGCCCCGCGAAAGTCTTGGTAATGGGCGTGGGCGTTGCTGGCTTGCAGGCGATCGCCACGGCGCGCCGTTTGGGTGCGGTAGTCGAAGCCTTCGACATCCGCCCGGAAACAAAAGAACAAGTGCAAAGTTTGGGCGCTAAATTCCTTGATGTCGAACTCAAGGAAGAAACCGTCGCCGCCGGAGGTTATGCTAAAGAGCTATCAGAAGCAGCCACAGAATACACCCGCCAAGTGCTCACCCAACACGTCAGCGCTTCCGATGCAGTGATTACAACCGCTCAAGTTCCCGGCAGAAAAGCACCTATTTTAGTTACTAGAGAAATGGTTTCTCAAATGAAGCCCGGATCGGTAATTGTTGACCTCGCGGCCGAACAAGGCGGCAATTGCGAATGTTCTGAAGCGGGGAAAGATGTTGAATGGAACGGCGTTAATGTCATCGGCCCGATTAATGTGCCCTCGTCGATGCCGGTACACGCTAGCGAAACTTACTCGAAGAATATCTCGGCTTTACTTCAGTTGATGGTGAAAGATAAAGAACTCAATTTGGATTTTGAAGACGATATCATTTCTGGTGCTTGCGTTGCCCGCGACGGTGAGATTAGCAACCAGCGAGTTCGCGATGCTTTGACGGCTGAGGCTTCAGCAGTCAATAGTTAGGAGTCATTATAGGGAACCTAAATCATAATGTCTATCGTTACAATGCTCTGCATTGTAATGTACTCCAGGAGGCTCTGCCTCCAGTCTATACCGGAGGCAGAGCCTCCCATGAATGCTTTCCCAGCCAGGAGGCTGGGAAAGCATTCATGACAAATTACCAATTTCCAATTACCAATTACCAATTGTTATGGCAGAAGGATTGATTGCAGGTTTAGTGGTGTTTACTCTAGCGTCGTTTGTAGGATTTGAAGTAATCAATAAAGTCCCGCCGACGCTGCACACACCTTTGATGTCGGGATCGAATGCGATTTCTGGAATTGCGGTTTTAGGTGCAATTCTGATTTCTGGTCAAGGCAATGTGACTGTTACTTCGATTTTGGGGACGATCGCGATCGCCCTGGCCACAATTAACGTTGTTGGCGGTTTCTTAGTAACCGATCGAATGCTGCAAATGTTCAAGAAAAAAGAGGTTAAAGCGTGAGCGATTTTCTGCCCAGTGGCATTCAACTAGGTTATTTAGTTGCCGCATCTTTATTTATTGTCGGTTTGAAACAGTTGGGTTCCCCTGCAACCGCCCGTCAAGGGAATGTGTTAGCTGCGATCGGGATGTTAATTGCGATCGTCGGTACGTTGCTGGAAAAGCAAGTAGTCAGCTACGAATTGATTGCTGTCGGAATTATCGTCGGTTCCATTTTGGGAACGATTATGGCGAATACCGTGGCGATGACGGATATGCCACAGATGGTGGGTTTGCTTAACGGTTTCGGGGGCGCGGCTTCTGCACTCGTTGCTGTGGGCGAATTCTGGCGCTATCTCAGCATCCCGGAATCGCCAACTCCAGACGCGACAATCACGATCCTTTTGGGTGTGCTGATCGGCGGAATTACTTTCACTGGTAGCCTTGTGGCGTTTGCGAAACTGCAAGAATTGCTACCTGGTGCGCCCATGACGTTTCCGCTGCAACAGCCGTTTAATGCCATGCTGGCGATCGCGCTTTTAGCCGGCAGCGGTTATATGCTGACGAATCCCGAAAATGTGCCGGTATTCCTGGCTTTAGTGGCGATTTCCAATATTCTGGGAATCATGTTTGTGCTACCGATTGGGGGCGGCGATATGCCGGTGGTGGTGTCGCTGCTTAACTCTTATTCGGGGATTGCGGCGAGTGTGGCTGGGTTCATTTTAATGAACAATATGCTGATTATCGCTGGTGCATTGGTGGGCGCGTCGGGGATTATTTTGACGCAAATCATGTGCAAGGCGATGAATCGATCCTTGGGTAGCGTGCTGTTTAGCGCGTTTGGTAGCGGTGGCGGTAGTGCTGGGGCTGCTGCTGGGGCTGCTGGTGCTACTGACAAAACTGTTCGCAGCATCAATCTCGAAGAAAGTGCGATGATGTTGGGTTATGCGCGATCGGTTGTAATTATTCCCGGTTACGGAATGGCTGTAGCGCAAGCACAGCACGCGGTGCGCGAGTTAGCCGACGGTTTGGAAAAAATGGGTGTTGACGTGAAATACGCGATTCACCCGGTGGCTGGGCGGATGCCGGGGCACATGAATGTGCTGTTGGCGGAAGCAAACGTGCCTTATCCGCAGTTGTACGATATGGACGATATAAATCCGCAGTTTGACGAGACGGATGTGGCGTTGGTAATCGGGGCTAACGATGTAGTGAATCCGGCGGCGCGTCACGATACGGCGAGCCCGATTTACGGGATGCCGATTTTGGAGGTTGATAAGGCCAAGCATACGATCGTGATCAAGCGCGGGATGAGTGCTGGTTTTTCGGGTGTTGATAACGAGTTGTTCTACAAGGATAAGACGATGATGTTGTTTGGTAGCGCTAAGGATGTGGTTGCCAAATTGGTTTCTGAGGTGAAGCAGTTGTAGGATTTTTTAACCGCAGATGAACGCGGATTAACGCGGATGATTAAACCCGGTTTCTACAAGAAACCGGGTTTTTGTTGGGGTTGTGTTTTGGCGTTATTTTATGCAATGCTAGCTTGGTTCACATATTCACGTTCAGATGGGTGTATGTGAAAATCCTTTCTCAATCAAAATTTTAAGGCTTTATAGATTTAGACTTTACAAGTCTCTGCACGAGAGAATAAAAAATTTAGTTTCATCATCTCGATCTGCCTCTCCCCGCACCTCCTCGATTCCCATTCCGTCTTCGCCACACAATACGGCGCACCATACCCTGCCGGCAGGTGGCCTGAAGGTGCATTGCTATTGAAAGTTAGTTGAGAGTATAGCAACCATTTTTCTTTCTCTCCTTTCTGTTTCCAGCCGATCGCTTCATAATAAGCTAACAAGACTTGTCCATTAAACTCTTTAGTGCCACCCAGATTTTGATAGATGCGCTTCTGCACGGAAAAGCCAAACCGTCCATTACTGTATTTTACCCAAAGTCGATCCATCGCCCGCAAATCTGGACAGGAAAAATTTTCGATATCTTTTATCTGTATTAGCTCACCCCTATTTTGGTGACCTTGTTGTTGTTTCCCTCCCACCTCTAACATTTTGTTATAAGTTTCCTCATCTGCTTCTTTCCACTTCCCAGCAGCCAATAACTTTTCCAGTTTAATATAGTTTGCTTTAACAATGGGTTGACTTACCAAATCCGACTGATTTGCAACATAAGTTTTAATAGGGATTCCCCCCTGAAAAGTATTAATTTGTACTCCAGCAACTTTGGTCGCTGCTTGGTGCAGCGCCGCTTGATTTTTTTGAGATGACTTCTGCTGTATGCAGCTTGTTAACGAGAGTCCTAAGACGGTAAAAATTAGCCAGCAAGAGCGAGATTTCATAGATTTGGCTGATTGTTTTAGGGAATAAAGGAGTAAATGAATAATTTATACAACCGGGATGTGTTGTTTTCCTGGTAGGAAATTAATCATGAAAGTATACCATTTTTTTTGCGCTCGTAGTTAGCCGTTTATCACTTTTGAAGTGCTATCCCCATTTGAGTGCAGCAGATTTAGCGAATGCTTGGGCTTATGCTGAGGCACACCCAGAGGAAATTGAAGCAGCGATTAAAGAAATTGAGGAAGGCTAAAACATGGCACGAATTTGCCATAACAGGACTTACGCACTCCGACAAAGAAACCGGGTTTTTTACCGAATCTGCGGGCAGCAACGAAGTATTTTCTTAAAAAAACCCTGTTTCTGGGCCCCCATGCGTAAGTCCTATATAATGTAGATAATATATTCCTACGATCGCACTTATGACTATACAAGAATTAGAAACTCAAGTCTTAACGTTAAATGCGGTTGATAAAGCTAAACTAATCAGCATCCTAACTCAAACTTTAACCAACGGTTCTCTAGGTATTAAAAAAACTCCTGGTGTGTGCGGAGGCGATGCTTGTATCGGTAATACTCGCATACCAGTTTGGTCACTGGTGTGCGATCGACGTTTAGGTGCTTCCCATGCTATCATCCTAGAATCATTTCCCGATCTAACCGCCGCTGACTTGGTAAATGCGTGGGCTTATGCCGATGCTTACCCAGAGGAAATTGAACAAACAATTAGAGAAAATGATTGAGATAGCAAACAATGACACTGAAAGAATTAGAAAAACAACTACTTGCCTTAACTCCCGCTGAAAAAACTCAGGCAATACAGCTATTAGTCCAAAGTTTAAGCAATACTTGGCAAGGAATAGAAAAAACTCCCGGCGTGTGTGGTGGTAGGGCTTGTATTGCGGGGACTCGTATCCCTGTTTGGGTAATGGTTGAAGCTCGTCGTATAGGATATAGTGAAGCCGATTTGCTAGAAAATTATCCCACTATTAGTGCAGCGGATCTGGCAAATACCTGGGCTTATGCTGATGCCTATCCTGATGAAATTGAACTGGCAATCCGGGAAAATGAGGAAGCCTAAAACATGGCGCGTTTATATTCAGATGAGCAATACCCAATAGCTGTTGTCAGAATTCTGCGAACTCTCGGTCACGATGTTTTAACTGTTCAAGAAGCAGGAAATGCTGGACTTAAAATTCCTGACGATCAAGTGTTAGAATTTGCAACGAGTGATTCTCGCTCGGTGTTAACACTCAATCGGCAAGATTTCATCCGACTGCATCGCATCCAACCTAATCATTCTGGTATTATTACCTGCACTAACGATCGCAACTGGGGAAGGTTGGCATCACGTATTGATGAAGCTATTTTTGCTGAAGAAACATTGACTGGCAAATTGATTCGGGTAATACGTCCCCAAAGCTGAAAAAAAGCCCCTCGCCCTTCCCGACCTCACAACCTTACAATTAAATCCCCCATTGCTCCCAAGATTAGGTAAAATTATTGGCGTGTCTGAGGATAAACTATATGCGCTGGGTTCGATATATTGCGATCGCGATCGTCAATGGTTTCGGTGTCGTCATCGGTATTATTTGGGTTGCAGTCCCCACAACAGTGGCTCAACCTTCCCTAAACTACCAACTCGCACTCTCTGGGCGACAGCCAGACGGCGAAACTCCGCAATCCCTTTCCGAACTCTACAAATTGCGCGATCGGCTCCAAGTACAATTAGATAACCTTGCCAAAACTTCCGACAGCGCCCCGTTTCCTGCAGAACTTTGGAAATCAGCAATCCACCGCCAGCAATCCCAAACTCTGACGCAGCAACTCCAAAATGTTCAAAGTCAGATTCAAATAGAAGAAAGAGCCAAATATAATTGGGACGATGCTGCTAAATTAGCCGCCCAAGCAGTCTTAATTGGACGCACTTCTAATCCTTCTTCTGCTACCTGGGAACAGTCCCAGCGGCTGTGGCAGTTGGCTATCAATACCCTGCGACTCATTCCTCACGATTCTTTTTTGGCCGATCGGGCGATCGACAAAACCATCGAATACCAAGGAAACCTCAGTGTCGCTACCTATGAAATGCAAGTTGCACGTTCTGTTGAGAAAGTTAGAGCAGAGGAAGAAGAGATAAGAGAGCGAGCCAGAAAAGAGCAAGAGAAAAAAGAATTTGCTCGTCGAGAAATAGAGATAAAAGAGCAAGAGAAAAAAGATATAGCTCGCAAAGAACTAGAAAGACAAGAATTTCAAAGGCAAGAATTAGCCAGACAAGAACTAGAAAGACAAGAGTTTCAAAGGCAAGAATTAGCCAGACAAGAACTAGAAAAGCAAGAATTAGCTAGAAAAGAATTAGAAAGGCAAGAACTAGAAAAACAAGAATTAGCTAGAAAAGAATTAGAAAGGCAAGAACTACAAAGGCAAGAATTAGCCAGACAAGAACTTGAGAAGCAAGAACTACAAAGGCAAGAACTAGCTAGACAAGAACTTGAGAAGCAAGAACTACAAAGGCAAGAATTAGCCAGACAAGAACTTGAGAAGCAAGAACTAGAGAGAAATCAGCAAGCAACTTCTCAACCAACTCCTGAATCAACTGCAACACCAACGATCGCCCCAGTTACGCCCGCAGCGTCCCCGTCGAACTTTTTCTTTGCGGGAGATACGAACAGAGATGGCCAAATCAACGAGCAAGACGAAGCCGGAAAAGAACAATGGTCTTTGTCCAACGGCGCGCTAATTTTATTTAACGATCGCAATAACGATCGCGGCAAGATACCGACTTGGCAACAAACCAAAGTTAGCGCTCCCCGCCGTGCAGCAATGCTTTCTCAAGTTAACTTAACACTGTCTGAAAACTTCAAAACCTCTCAATTATTTATCACTGCTGACAGCATTGCCAGCCCTCACATCAGCGTTTTCCAGAAGACGGGCGACGGGTGGCAACCTGTAGATATATCCGGTGCTAAACCTCTAGTTTTCAGCACGAATATTGTTTTAGGTGTGGAAGCAAAACAATTTGCCGATCGCAATTGGAACGGCACTGTTAATCTCAAAGCAACTGCCCAAAACAACGGTCAAGAAATCGCCTCCACAACAATCCAAATGGGCGTTAGTCCTTGGATGATAGCGCCAAATACAGCACCAGTAACCGAAGTTCAAGTCAGCGACAGAGGCTCGGTAAACAGCGAATTTATCTCGCAACTAAAACAAGCAGTAGAACCCACTGGCGCTCAAGTAAAAATTCTCCAGGGCGATCGCACTTGGATGCAAGATACCCAGAAAAACGGCTACGTTCAATTGCCAGAAAAATCGGATATACGCCTGTTTAATGTAGCCCTAAAAAGCAATAGCGAGCCCGAGAAAAACCCGCCTGTTAAATCAACTCAAGACCGGGATTTGAAAGTAGTTAAAATTGGCAATCCTCGTTCTTTAGACCCTGTAAGTCAGTGGTCTGACGGATACGGCAATTTGCAGGTGACACCGCCGATTCCCGGACACCCAATGGGTCGAGTTTATTACGGGAATTCGGGAAATGCTAGTTTTAATCCAGAGGTACTTGATTTTATTCAAGCTCAGAGAATTCAAGGGCCGCCAGTGGATATTGATACTTCTTGGCTTCTGACTCGCCAAGTAGATGAAATTATCAATTTTATTCCCACTCAAACTCCCGGACAATATGTAATGGCGATCGCCAGCCCCGAAGCCGGAGTTAAGCTGTTGGAAGAATTGGAGGGAAGAGGTTACGGCGATGTGACGATCAATCGCGGTTTGAGCACTCAAACAACTGTCAGCGCCGCCTTAAAAAACCGTGCTTTAATTCAACACAATCTCTATTTGCAAAATCAGAAACTTAATCCGATTATAGAGAAGTTGAAAAGAGAGTTTTTACTCGGAGACGACCAAATTATTCAAGTTCCGGTGATGTTTGGCTACAGCGGTTATGCTTGGTGGCCAAATATGGTCAATTCGGTGCCAGTTAACGGCAAGTTGTTAGTTTCAAATCCGCGCGGGCCAATGATTGAGAGTGTAGATTACACTCAGGAAAGATTGCGCCAACTGCTGCTTCCTGCTGGCGTCAGCGTTAGTTTTCTGGATGACAGGTATTATCAAGAATTGAAAGGAAACGTGCAGTCGGCGACGAATACTGTGAGGAAGCCAGAAGAGCGGCCTTTTTGGCAGTCTTTGCCTAATAATTACTAATGGGTAATTGGTAATGAGGAATGGGGAATGGGGAATTGGGAATTGGGAATTTGTAGGGGCTGGTTCCACCAACAATACGCGCCTGTAACTAACAATCTCATAAACCCGCCCCCACCCAACGGTAAATCGCAAGATACCTCTTTAAAGATACAAGGGGTGGGTTTTACCAACAATCTATATTTAAAAGTAACTATCTCGTAAACCCGCCTTCCTATGCTAATATTTAGGAAAATTATGCTAGGAGTTTAACAGATGGCTACCCTGCAAATAGAAAATATACCAGAGGAATTGTACGCGAGACTCCAAGAGTTAGCCGCAGCTCAAAACCGCTCGATTAGCGCGTTTGCGATCGCCATTTTAGAAGCCGAGTTGTCAACAGAGACAAAACCCCTCTCAGGAAAAGGTAAAAAGTCTGTAACAGAACTATTGGCAGAAATCAGCCGTCGTCGCGAGTCTCGTCCGGCGAATATGGGGATGATACTAGATAGTACCGCTTTAATGAGAGAGGATCGCGACAAATAATATCTTGCACCATTTTTATGAACAGGCAAGATGCCTGTTCCACAAAAGTACCATTTTTATGAACAGGCAAGATGCCTGTTCCACAAAAGTACCATTTTCTTGTCGGGTGGTTTATTTTTACCAGTAAAAAGCTCGATCGCTATAATATACATACGACATTCCCAGCAGTCAAACCCCTCATTAACTATGACACTAAAAGAATTAGAACTACAACTGCTTTCCCTGACTCCGCCCGAGAAAGCTCAAGCAATACAGATATTAGCTCAAAGTTTAGCCAACACCTGGCAGGGAATTGAAAAAACTCCCGGTATAGTCGGCGGTAATGCCAGGATTGCAGGGACTAGAATTTCTGTTTGGGGATTGGTAGAGTCTCGTCGATTAGGTGCAACTGATGCTCAACTTTTAGAAGATTATCCGCATCTTAGTGCTAGCGACTTGAAAAATGCCTGGGCTTATGCTGAAGCATTTCCTGACGAGATTGAAGCAGTAATTAAGTTGAACGATATAGACTAATATCATGGCAGGTTTGTATGCAGATGAACAATTTCCTCGGGTAGTAGTTGAATTACTTCGCGCTCTAGGTCACGATGTGCTTACTGTACAAGAAGCGAGTAATGCAAATCAGGGCATTCCTGATGAAGATGTCCTGGCTTTTGCTGTCACAAAGGAACGGGCAGTTTTAACACTCAATCGAATCGATTTTATTCGACTGCACGCTTCACAACCTAATCATGCTGGTATCATTGTCTGCAAAGACGATCAGCAGGACAGACAGAGGATGGCTACACGAATTTCGGAGGCTATTTCTAATGTGGAAACATTGAGAGGAATGCTGGTTCGAGTCAATCGTCCATCTCAATAAGTAACAGAGATTTAAAAAGCTGGTAAATTGCGATCGCCCCAGCAGACAGATTTCTCGATCGACACGGAGGGCATTTTGTCAAGAGCCTTGCCGTATTGGTACAGTGCAGGCGATCGCACCAGTAACGTAAAATGTCTAACAGCGGTCTTTGTAAAATAAATTTAGCCCCATGAGCGACGAACAGGAAAAAAAACAAATTTTGACCCAGCAACCGGAAACAATTTCCACTGCCAGTGATGAGTTCGATCGCAGTGAAATTGCCAGGACAGATTCAACTTCCGCACCAGCAGAAACTCCCGCAGAAATTGTCGCGCCCGAAGATATTTCAGCGCCAATCGACGAAGCCGAAACAATTCCAATTGCTGCCGATAGCGCGCCGGAAACAACTCAACTTGCAAGTTATCCGGCTCCAACAATTCCAACTGCCAACCCCGATCCCAAACCAGCTCGCTCCTGGCAAATATTAGCAGTTTTTCTCAGCGGAATGTTAGTCGGTTCCGTCCTTAGTCTCGGCAGTTTGCTAGCGTGGAGAATGTATCAGGAAAGAGCGAACCTTCAAATCAAACTACCCGCTGACGTACCCCTCCCCGAAAGCCCTCCGCCTGTCGCAACAGCGCCCGCCAACCGCCGGCTCGGACTTCCCCCTGCCCCTGGAAGAGGACTGCCCGCCACAATCCCTCCGTCGCCCAGTCCCACTCAAATACCCTCTGTGTCTGGCGTTCCGCAACTTGCTTCCCCCTCGTCGTCGTCTTCTCCTTCTCCTTCTCCTTCTCCTTCTCCTTCTCCCGCTGCGGTTGAAACCCCTGTAACTGAGCGAGTTAACTTTCAAGCAGGTGCTACGGGAACTATTCTGAGCAGTAGTTTGCGAGCCAACATATCCAAGCGCTACTTAGTGGAGTGCAATAGCGGCCAAAGCATGACAATAAATGTTCAAGAAGGTCAAGTTAGCGCAGCAATTATTGCTCCTAACGGTGAAAATGTAGGTACTGCTGACAGCACAGGTCAGTGGCAAGGTCAACTAGCCAGTAGCGGCGATTATACTATTGAAATTTCAGGCGATCGCCAAGCAAACTACCAAGTTAAAATTGAAGTCAAATAGCAACTATAATTGTATCAGGGGGCAGTTACAAAATACATAAAGTCCCCCTGTAGCTAATTACCAATTACAAATTACTTATTACCAATGATCGCACAAGTATCTGAAAACATCTACGAAGCAAAAACCCAGGAAATTGCCAAAGAAATACTGCGGGTAACTCAAGAGAAAAAGCGCTCTTTTTTCGGTCAACTCCAAGACCAAATGCGCTGGGACGACAAACTTATGGATTGGGCGATGGCTAACCCCGGACTGCGGGTGCAGTTGTTTCGATTTATTGACTGTTTGCCTGCCCTCCGCAGCAGGCCGGAAATTGCCCGCCACCTGCAAGAATACCTGACCGCCCAAGAGGTAGAATTGCCCGAAGCATTGAAAAAATTGCTCAACTTTGCTAACGCTGATTCGGTTCCGGGTCAATTGGCGGCGACGACGGTTGCGCCTGCTGTGGAAACTTTGGCGCACAAGTATATTTCTGGGGAAAATATCAAGCAGGTAATTAAAACCTTAGAGCGACTTCGCAAAGATAAAATGGGTTTTACAGTTGACCTTTTGGGGGAAGCTGTCATTACTGAAGCGGAGGCGCAAAGTTATCTTAACCGCTATTTGGAATTGATGGAGGAACTGGCGAATGCAGCGAAGAATTGGTCGCAGGTAGATGCAATTGATAAAGCTGACGGCGAAACTCTGCCGCGAGTGCAAGTATCGGTAAAGTTAACGGCTTTTTATTCTCAGTTTGACCCGTTGGATGCTAAAGGTAGCGAGGAGAAAGTAAGCGAGAGAATTCGCCTGTTACTGCGCCGCGCAAAGGAGTTGGGAGCAGCCGTTCATTTCGATATGGAACAGTATGCTTACAAGAGTTTGACTCTGAGCATTCTCAAAGACTTATTGTTAGAAGAAGAGTTTCGCAGTCGCACGGATATCGGAATTACATTGCAAGCATATTTGCGCGACAGTGCCCAAGATTTGCGAAACCTGATTTCCTGGGCAAAAAAACGCGGAAATCCGGTGACAGTGCGGCTGGTAAAAGGCGCTTACTGGGATCAGGAAACTATCAAAGCGATGCAGAAAGATTGGCCGCAGCCGGTCTACAATGACAAAGTTGCTACCGATGCCAATTTCGAGCAGATGACGCAGTTGCTGCTCGAAAATCACGAATATTTGTATGCAGCTATTGGCAGTCATAACGTACGCTCGCAAGCGAGGGCGATCGCCATTGCCGAAACTCTCAACATCCCGCGCCGCCGCTTTGAAATGCAGGTACTGTACGGCATGGGCGACAAATTGGCTAAGCTTTTGGTCGATCGGGGTTATCGCGTCCGAGTCTACTGTCCCTACGGCGACTTATTGCCGGGAATGGCTTATTTGATCCGCCGTTTGCTGGAAAATACCGCCAACAGTTCTTTCATCCGGCAAAGTTCCGAAGAAATGCCGATAGAACAATTGTTAGCGGCGCCAGTTGCTAACGGAAATGACCAGCTAGTTTACAGCAAAGTATTTCCCAACGTTGCCGATACCGACTACGCCAATACCAAATTGCGGCAACAAGCAGAAACAGCCATCAAATCAGTGCGCGCCAACTTAGGTAAAACCTATTTACCGCTAATCAATGGCGAGTACCAAAATACTGAAGCAACAGTCAATTCCCTCAACCCTTCCAATCCCACAGAAGTAGTCGGCAAAATCGGATTGCTTTCCGAAGAACAGGCAAAACAAGCCCTTGAAGCAGCCAAATCAGCCTCCACCAGTTGGCGAAAAACCCCCGTCCGACAGCGCGCCGGCGTCCTCCGCAAAGCCGCAGAATTGATAGAACAAAGACGGCACGAACTGTCAGCTTGGATGGTGTTTGAAGTCGGCAAACCTGTCAGAGAGTGCGATGCCGAAGTCTCCGAGGCTATTGATTTTTGCCGGTACTACGCCGACGAAATGGAACGGTTGGAACAAGGGAAAAATTACGACGTAGCCGGAGAAACCAACCGCTACAGCTATCAGCCGCGCGGCATTTCTTTAATCATTTCCCCTTGGAATTTTCCCCTCGCAATTCCTGTGGGAATGACAGTTGCATCGCTGGTGGCAGGGAATTGTACTTTGCTCAAACCTGCGGAAGTTTCCTCAGTAATTGCAGCAAAAATCACAGAAATTTTGCTAGAAGCTGGCATTCCCAAAGGCGTATTTCAATACGTGCCTTGCAAAGGTTCAACCGTCGGCGCTTACATGGTGAAACACCCCGACGTTCACATGATTACTTTCACCGGTTCTCAGGAAGTTGGCTGTCAGATTTATGCCGATGCTGCGATTTTGCAGCCTGGACAAAAACACCTGAAACGAGTAATTGCGGAAATGGGCGGTAAGAATGCAATTATTGTCGATGAAAGTGCGGATTTAGACCAAGCAGTTGCAGGCGTAGTTTATTCGGCATTTGGCTACAGCGGCCAAAAGTGTTCCGCTTGTTCGCGAGTAATTGTGGTCGAATCGGTGTACGATAATTTTGTGGCAAGATTGGTAGAAGCGACGCGATCGCTCAATGTCGGCCCAGCAGAAAATCCCGGCACTCAAGTCGGCCCTGTGATCGATGCAAATGCCCATTCGCGCATCCGCGAATACATCGAAAAAGGTCGCGCTGAAGCTAAGATAGCTTTAGAAATGCCGGCACCGGAAACCGGTTATTTTGTCGGCCCAGTCATTGTTACGGAAGTATCGCCGACAGCAACTCTCGCCCAAGAAGAAATTTTCGGCCCAGTTTTGTCGGTGATTCGGGCAAAAAATTTCAGCGAAGCGATTGTTATTGCTAACGGTACGAATTTTGCTTTAACCGGCGGATTGTATTCTCGCACGCCTTCGCATATCGATCGAGCCGCATCCGATTTTGAAGTCGGAAATCTGTACATCAATCGCGGAATTACTGGCGCTGTGGTATCGCGGCAACCTTTCGGAGGATTCAAACTTTCGGGAGTTGGTTCTAAAGCTGGCGGCCCGGATTATTTGCTGCAATTTCTGGAACCCCGCACCATAACTGAAAATATTCAGCGGCAGGGTTTTGCACCGATTGAAGGAGTGGATGATTAATCATTCCTTTGTTGGCAGTGAGGACTGAAGTCCTCTCTTTGGCTGTTAAGTTGGTAGGGTGCGCAATGCGCACCTTACGGGTGGGGTGACAGAAAAAATTTCTGCGATATGAGCTAGTTATAAAATGGAATCTACTAAAGATCGCGATCGGCTAAATTTTCAAAACCCTTCACTTGACAAGTGGCTGCGATTTTTAATTATAGCCGTATTGGTCATCGGTATTTTATTTCGCTTCGCCAATCTCGATCGCAAATTTTACTGGCTCGACGAAACATATACTTCTTTGAGAGTTTCTGGCTACACCGAAGCCGAAATTATCAAACAAATTTCCTACCAGAAAATAACCTCGCCTGCGGATTTACAAAAATATCAGCAGATAAATTCCGAAAAAACTTTAAGCGATACCCTGAATTCTTTAGCAACAGAAGACCCCCAACACCCGCCGCTGTATTACGTACTAGCGCGATATTGGGCGCAGTGGTTCGGCAGTTCCGTTGCAGCAATGAGAAGTTTAGCCGCCGTGATTAGCTTGCTAGTATTTCCCGCAATTTATTGGCTGGCTTGGGAGTTATTTGAATCTTCAACAGTGGCGTGGATGGCGATCGCCATTTTCGCAATTTCTCCCTACCACATCTTGTTTGCCCAAGAAGCAAGACAGTACAGTTTGTGGACAGTAACTACTATTTTATCCAGTGCAGCCTTGCTGCGAGCAATGCGCCCTGACGAAAATCAAAATCCTGTCGCCCTCGTTCTTTCCTGGGCGCTTTATGCAGGCACAGCAACACTGGGATTGTACACCCACTTGTTATTTGTCTGCGTCGCCGCCGCCCACGCAATCTACGTCGCAGTCATTGCCAACTGGCGCGATGTTAAAACATTTATTGCCTATTATGTAGCAGCTTTAATCGCCTTAATCGGCTTCATGCCTTCCCTCATAAATACTGTAGAAAACTTCAATCAAATTAGAAGCACAACAGCATGGGCAGAACAGACCAATTTCTTAAGATTAGTCAGCAGGTGGATTGGTTCCGTCACCATAGCATTTTTTGATATTGGCATTGATGGAACTGCCAACGCCACACAACTAGCCTTGCTAATTCCCGTTGGCATAATGATTTTTGCTTTAGTCGGCTATGCCCTTTATTTTCTGTACCGACATACACCAAAGCGAGTGTGGTTGATAGTATTGTTATTAATTGCAACAACAGCTTTGTTTTTAGCAGTACCTGATATAATGAAAGGTGGGAGGCGGTCGGCAAATCCGCGATATTTAGTTCCTTGTTATGTGGGAATTCAGCTAGCAGTGGCTTACCTGCTGTCTGCGAAAATTAGTAACAATTTGGATAACTTCAAACAGCAAAAACTGTGGAGAATAGTTATAGTTGCACTGTTTGCCGCAGGTCTTATATCCGGTGGAGTTAGTTCTCAAAGAGAGACTTGGTGGAATAAAGGCAGCGGCTGGCTTCGAGCCGAATTACAAGTAGCTGAGACTGTAAATCAAGCCAGCAATCCCCTAATTATCAGCGATGCCCCGATCGCATATATGATGCCTTTAAGTTATTACCTAAAACCAAAAGTAAAACTGCTAATAGAACCCCGCTGTTACACTTCTTGCTACAAAAATCGAAAATTGGCACTTAAAAAACCGCAACCCTCGAAAATTCCCGATGGTTTCAGCGAGTTGTTTTTATACAGACCGTCCTCAACTTTGCGATCGGCAATTCAGCAACAAAACTATCAAATAGATCCGGCTGACGCTAATGTTGACCTCAAACTCTGGAAAATTACCAAAAAATAACCTACAAAATTAAGGCAAAAAATGTCTTATTCACCGAGACATACTGCCCAGAAAATGGTTTTTTGGAAGTATGTCGCAAGTATAGTTCAATAGGGTTGTTTTTCGCGTTAAGCTAGAAGTTAAGAAGCAAAAAATAACATAAAAAATCTACAATGACAGTCACTGAAACCTCGAATATTCGCAAACTGCTGTGCGATCCAGACTTAGGGCTAATTCCTCACCTAGAAAAGTGCCTGAAAGATTTGCACTCATCTGCGATCGCCAGCGGAGAGAAATTCAAGGTAGAACCTTATGATATAGAACTCAAAAGCTGCCACACCCAGAAACATCCCAACGACCAAAAACCCATCGTCACCCAGTCAGTGTTAATAAAAATCCCCCTGACAGGGAAAGTTGAAGACAAGATGCAACTATATCTGATCGCAACTGAGTTGCAAAACCAAATCGACATCAAAATTATCGACTGGAGTGCCTTAGAACGCCGCCAATACGACATTCAGGGCATCCCATTAAAGCAGCCCATCACCAAAATAGACGGCGAGATGAATTACGAGTTAGTATTCGATCGACCAAACTACTGCTGCATCACCCTGTGCCGCCAATTTGATTTAAGTTACGCCGCCAATTTTTAATACTAATTCCCAAAAGTAGGGACACGGCAATGCCGTGTCCGACGCGGGGAGTAGGACACGGCATTGCGTGTCCCTAAGTGAATAATTGGTATAAGATTGAGAATTGTAGATCGATCGCACAAAATCAAATTCAAACAGCTCGATTGGCAGTTTCCGCAAGAATCCTCTTAATTTCAGCAGGAGTCAGATTCGGATTAGCTTGCAACATCAAAGCTATCACCCCAGCTACCTGCGGCACAGCCATTGAAGTACCCGCAAAATATTGATAGGGAATCCCCGGTTCAGAAAGCGGCACAGTTGAATAAACGTCACCAGAATCAGCCCTGCCACCGTCGCCGCCCGGAGCAACAAAATAATTAATTGCCTCCGCACCCGCCCGGTTAGAATAATCTGCAAACAAGCCGTTCCGGCTAACACCACCGACAGCAATTCCTACCTCATTGGCAAACCGAGCCGGATAATCCACCTCCGGGCGAGCATCATTTCCCGCCGCCGAAATCACGATCGCCCCTTGAGCTTCAGCGACTCGAATAGCATCCAATTCTTCTTCATTCAACTGGAGACCGCCCAAACTCACATTAATTATCTTGGCTCCATTTGCCACCGCATAATTAATCGCATTAATTTCATCCCTAATTTTCCCCACCCCCTCCTGATCGAGTATTTTCACAGCCATAATCTTCGCAGTTGGAGCCGTGCCAGTAATCCCAACCCCATCTTTTTTCGCAGCAACTAAACCCGAGATATGAGTGCCGTGACTGTTATCATCCATCGGGTCATTATCGCTGTTGACAAAATCCCATCCCCGGAAATCATCAACAAAGCCATTGTTGTCATCATCAACCCCGTTGCTAGCTTTATTGCGACCGGCCACGTCAACACCGCTTTCTCCCGCATTGCTCCAAATATTCCCCGTCAAATCCGGGTGATTGTAGTCAACTCCGCTGTCGATAACTGCCACCACAATTCCGTCTCCAGTCAAGCCCTTCGCCCAAACTTCTGGAGCTTTAATTAAATCTCTGCCCCACTCGTCGCCGCCCAAGTCGGGAACATCAGGAAAAGTTGCAGTACCTTGAGCTTTAGCAACTGCCGCCGCTGCATTCACCAAACCGAACCCAAAACGAGAGTCAAAACCCTGCAAGTTGCTCGGATTGTTAGGAGAAACAGTTGCAGGAGTTGCAGACAGATTTAGGTTAAAGTTTGTACTGCCTTGGTATTGATAAACTCGGACAAAGTAAGTGCCTGCTGCCAAAGCGTTGAGGTCGATCGACTCCGGCGATAAATCCGGTTCTTGAGAAGCAGCAATAATATCGGTAAAGTCAATAGAATTGTCGCCGTTGATATCTTTAATCACAGCAACGTCAACATCCGCCGTCAAACCGCTGACAGTTAATTTAAAGTCGCTAGTTGCAGGCAAAGTAAAGCGGTAAAGGCCGTCTGGCCGGGCGTTGCTAACCGAGTCTGCGATCGTTTGAGTGCCGGCCAAAACGCCTAAATCGCGAGCTTGATCCAGTTGGTTGCCCAATACGGTAGTTGCAGAGATGAATGTATTGGCAAGGTCTTGTGGAGATGCGTTGGCTACCAAGCCTAAAATAGCATTGGATTGGCGAATTTTAATTAATGTATTGGAAATACCCGGGGCGATCGAGATTTCTTCGAGAATCAAGTCAGCTTCGGTAAGATTGTCAGTCAGTCCGATCGAATCCACAAAACTGTTAAAGTCAGTAATAATATCTGCTGCCGCCGGATCGGAGACTGCGGAGTTGCTGCGGAGGACAAAGGTATCTGGGCCCAAACCCCCTGTCAGCGTATCTTTGCCCCCATCGCCCACTAAAACGTCGCTGCCGCCGCCGCCGTTGAGGCCGTCCTCTCCCTTACCTCCCTGCAAGGTATCGCTGTTGGCATCGCCAAACAGGATGTCGCTGTTGACACCGCCGTTTAGCAAATCGTTGTCCGCACCCCCGAACAGGGTATCGGAATTGCCACCGCCGAGAATGCGATCGTTACCATTATCGCCGCTGATGCGATCGGCATCCGACGCACCCACAATAAAATCGTTGCCTTCGAGGGCAAAAAGTCCGTTAGGATAAGGAGTCAAAAAGCCTGGTGTTAAAGTTAAACTATTGGGGCTATCGTCTAAAAGATACGAAAGACCATCAGAAGTCGGGCCGACCATAAAAATATACTCCTTAAATACGAGCTCTCTAAATTTTAAAGTTTAAATATCAATAGTCGGGACAAGATTTCGATATGAGGTGCTGGTAAACGAGAAAATGCGGGTTCCAGGGTTCAAGCGGGAACGAAATATCAATGCTTCCAACGTTCAAAAAAAACAGTCTGGAGTGTTGAAATATGAAATAGTGGTTAAGAAAGCAGTCATCCCAAATTCAAAATCGGGATCGGAAAATGGGAAAACAACACTTGCATCGAATTCAGAATTTTTTAAATCTCGCGAAATCGCATTTAAAGCCTTATTTGCGCTATGTGATTTTGGGCGGGACGTTTTTATTTATTGCCAAAGCTTTTTTAACTCACTGGCGAGAAGTCGCGAATATCCAAATTCGAGCCGAAAGTTTTCCGTTGCTGGCGATCGCCCTTGGCGTCACTTTATTTTCTCTAATTTTTGTCGGCTGGGTGTGGATGTTGATTTTGCGGGAATTCCGCCAACCTGTAACTGCCGCCTGGGCAATTCAAGTTTTTCTCAAAACTAATATTGCCAAGTATTTGCCGGGGAATATTTGGCATTTTTGGGGTCGAATATTGGACGCGAAAAAGGCAGGTATTTTTCCGAAAGCTGCTACTCTCAGCGTGTTGCTGGAACCGCTGCTGATGGCTTCTGCTGGCGTGCTGATTGGGTTGATTTGTTTTGACAAATTCAATTGGTTGTTGCGGCTTGTCGGTTGTGCTGCTATTTTGACGGCGATTCATCCCCGAATTTTAAATCCGATCGTTTTGTTTGTAGAGCGGTTGAAGTTATCAAAGAATAAAGGGGAAAATTCAAAGACTGGGGAGGCTGCGGGCGAGGGACTAAATATTCCTACAGAGTCTACTTTAAATTTAGCTAAAAAAACATCGAATGTCAAGTCCCGCCGCAAAATTAATTTGCCAATAAAACGCTATCCTTTAGTGCCGTTAATCGGACAAATGTGTTTTATCGGATTGCGGGGCTGCGGTTTTTTGCTAACTGTAATGGTTTTAACTCCGGTGAACTTTAGCAATATTCCCAACTTGTTAGGTGCTTTTTGTTTTGCGTTTGTTGTCGGTTTAGTCGTACCCGGAGCACCGGGGGGAATGGGAGTATTTGAAGCAACGGCGATCGCCCTGCTGTCCGATCGCTTTTCTACGGGTATAATTCTGAGTGCGGTGGCTTTGTATCGGATAATTAGCATTATGGCGGATGTTTCCGGTGCATTTTTAGCGAAGCTCGATCGCCAGCGAAATCAGCGCAGTCAAAAAAGGCGAATTTGAAATCAAATATTTGAGGAATATAATTTGCTGCGTTCGAGAAATCCCTGAATCTGGCAATGTAGTAAAAGCTATAATCAAAGTCCTGAGTGCCAAGTCACAGACTTAGGTAAATTACTTGAACTTTGGCTGACCGTGTAAATCCAATCATCTCAGTGGCAGCCAATTCATCACATTACAGGTTCTTTGAAATAATGACTCTAACCTCCGGTTAGCCATGACTCATAACAACAATAGAACGACAACAATTCGTTACCTTCTAATTACATCAGGTGTACTGGCGAGCGGTGGATTAGGCTATCTTGCTTATACCATGTTGCAGCAACCCAACGAAGTACGCTACTACGAATCCGAACAGCAATGTATTGTAGATGCGACGAACCAAAGCAACGGGTTCACCAAAGAGCAGTGTCAGGCCCAGTTCCGGTACGCCATGCAGGAATACGAACGCATTACGCCCGTGTATCGCACGCAGCCAGAATGCCAAGAAGACACAGCAAGCATTTGCTCGCAGGTATCGAATTCCAGCGTTGCTACCCCCGGATGGCGACCAGACTTCGGCGGCTTCTATTTCACCGATGATGTCGATGATGATGCCCCTCCAACAGTGGTCAACGGCGGCTCCAGCGGCTCCTACACGGTTTATCCAGTGCAACCCGTTTATCGCTCCAACATCGGAATTGTAACTCCAGAGAGAACCCAGATTACTCGTCCCCTACAGGGCATACCGCTAGATTCTCCCTACTTTTTCTCCAGTCGCGACACCCCAAATCGCCCCCCAGGCCACGCAGCTCAGGGAACCATCAAGGGACGAGGGAGCTTTGGTAATGCTGTCCGCTCCACGGCTCCTTTGGGAGACGGAGGCAAGTGATATCGATTCCGGTTGCACTCCTTATCATTGTTGACTGTTGACTGTTGACTGTTGACTGTAGAAGGAGGGGTCAAAAAAATGAAAATTGCGCTCCTGATTTGTTGGCAGCTTGATTCGACTTTATGCCCGAGGATGAAGCGCGGATTTGATATCATTGCGGCGCAGCCGGAATAGATATGATGCAAGCATTTTTGAGCGGCGATTCATCCCACAACTATTTTTTCTCTAGTTCTTTTCTCTGTTTTTGTAGATCCTTGAGTTCCACACCACTAGCAAGGCGCTTCAACCATGTATCCCTTTTTGTTTCAGCGACGACGCAACTGGCAGCAGCACGTATTAGATAACGCCTACCAATGTCAGCCTCTTGCAGACATCAACCAGCGCTACTGGGCAGAAGCATTACAGCGTCCCTTTGGGGTGATGTTTTCGCGCCAGGAAGAGGCGAGGATCTGGGATGCTACTGAGGCTCTTTGGGATATGTGTCGGGAGTTTTTGGACTGGTTTTTCACCGCCGATGGCCTAGAAAATCGGATGAAAAAACTCGCTATTCCCCCTGCTTTCTGGGAAGCAATTCAGGTTTCGTGGGATCGGGTTGACGAAGCAGAAGATATGTCTCTTTATACCCGTTTCGATCTTGCCGTCACTGAAGATGGAAAAATTAGCCTTCTAGAAATCAACGGCGAAACTCCTCTCTTGGGTGCAGAAACAGTCTATCAATGGCTGTGGTTAGATGACATGAAAAAACCAAGCCGAGATTTGCGATCGCTTCCCAACGATGCCAATCAGTTCAACAACTTTTGGGACGAAGTTGCGGGTCGATTCCGCACTCTAAGTCGCCATTATGATTTAAAGCAGTTCGGCCTGAGCTTGTTAATTGACGAGCATCTGTCAGAAGATACCGAGATGGCAGGACAACTGGTCGAAATTATTAATCAAGAATTGGGAAACGATCGCTTTTTTACCCAACTTGTAGGATTGCGCAACCATCTGGGCGTGGATGAAGAAGGATTTTTTGTCGATCAATTCAACAATCGGATATTGCGGCTGTGGAAAATTGTCGATTGGCTGGATTTGCAAATCGCAAGCGGATCTTTTAACGCAGATGAAGCCCTAGCATCGCGCCTGATAGCAGGGGACGTGAAAATCATTGAACCGCTGTGGAAACAGATTTTAAGCAATAAAGGATCGATGGTGTGGATGTGGGAATTATTTGGCAACCACCCAGTATACGCTCAATTCTTGCTACCCACTTTCTTCACAGATACTATCTCGCTCGAATCCACAGCATTACTGACCCAAATGCACGTCAAAAAGCCCCTCGTCGGTCTAGAAGGTGTTGGGGTTTCTATTGAAACAGGCGATTTTGTTGCCGGAGCCGTTCATACCCGCGAGGCGATGGGCTACGATCGCGAAGGATTCATTATTCAGTCCTATCAACCCTTGCCCGAATATTTTGGCTACCACTTCGTCGTAGGTTCCTGGATTGTCGGCGATACTCCATCTGGCATCGTATTGCGCGGAGATAGCAATCCGATCACTGGACGACATTGCTTAATCGTTCCGCATATCGTGAGCGATCGTCTGGTGAATACTTAAGTTCTAATTAGAAAAACTATGAAATTACAAACTCATGATGTCCGGGGAATTCCGATTCTTAGCAGTGAGTGGAGTGTAGATGAATTTATTGCCGATGAGTTGAAAATTCCCGAAGTCGCGCCTACAATTCAGGCTGGATTTATGGATCTCCTGAGCCGAGATGTGTTCTCTGAGGGAGACAGTCAGCCACTCTACGAGCATCTGCTATCTCGCAGTTCGGAGTTCTCGTTAGAATTCATGAGTGCGATCGAACTTTGGCTGCAAGACGAATTACGGCACTACGTTGCTCTACGTAAGGTCTATCACATGGTATCAGGTTTGTCCCCAGAGGCGATCGACCAAAAAAACCAGAGTCGGGTGCATGAACTCGAACCGATCTCGTTTCTGATTGAGAACGAATTCACCATTCTAGTTGGTTTAATGTTTGACGAAATGGGTTCCGTGTGGTCTTATCACCGGGATATTAAGGAATTCTACCAACACTATGGGAACGGCTTTGCTCGCGTAGGACATTTGGTAACGCAGGATGAGGGGCGGCATTTTAGGAATGCTGCGACTCTCATCCAACATCGCCATCCCGACAAAATCGATCGGATCGAACCCTTGTTAGAAAAGATTAGACCTCTTGCAAAAAAGATTTATGTTATAATTAGAGGTTTTAAATTTCATCCCCTAGAGCTAACTCATAATTGTAAATTGCTGACAACAAAT
>NZ_JAUBRK010000134.1:0-5339 GCF_036701825.1 Microcoleus sp. MOSTC5
TTTGCCCAGTTTGGCTCCTACTTGCTCGTAGAGTTTCAAAGCCGTATCGTAGCGCTCTAGGGCTTCTTCACGGCGATCGAGGAATTGCAAAACATCGCCGATGGCACGCAGGGTATTGGCTTTGCCCAGATTGTCTCCTACTTGCTCGTAGAGTTTCAAAGCCGTATCGTAGCGCTCTAGGGCTTCATCACAGCGCTTGAGGAATTGCAAAACATTGCCGATGGCACGCAGGGTATTGGCTTTGCCCAGATTGAATCCTACTTGCTCGTAGAGTTTCAAAGCCCTATCGTAGCGGGACAATGCCTCCTGCGCTTCATAAAATCGGAAATGGATTTGCCCGAACCAATACACCACATCTGCAGCGAAACTCTCTGGCACTCGTTTAGCCTCAACCAGTTCCTGCACCGCTGCTAGCAGCGCCTCCGCTTCCCCCCGACGAAAATTATGGTCTAGACTTGTGATGTAGCGCTCAAACTGACTGCTGCCTGCCTCAAAATCAGCGATCGCAGCGTGATAAATCTGTTCGATCCGATTCGTATTCTCTGCACCAAAATAGTCAACCAGACGCTGGGAAAATTGCTTAAACGCTTCTTCATCCGTTTCCCATAGATGCTGAAGCATCGCCTTCCGAGTCCGTTCGTGGATATTGTGTCCTATGTCGGGAAACTCTTCCACAAAGGGGAGATGCTGGAGTTGCAGATACAGCGCCTCTGCCTGTTGAGCTAAATCTGGCTGTAACGCCCCTAAGATATTGGCATCAAACCAATGCGGCACGGCGGCAGCCAGCGCCATTGCCCTCAACTCTGGCGACAGCACCGACAGGGAAAGTTCTGCCAGCAGCCAATCCTTTTCTTCCTCCGTCTGCGCCTGTGCCAATCGCGCTAAAAACTCGGCGTTCATATCTGCTGCCTCGTCCGTGCTGCAACTTCTAACAAGCCAACGACTCGTGCCGGTACACCTTCTACCGCATCGATTAAAACATCAATCTCTTGGGAACTGAAGCAGTCGAAGCCAACGTCCTTAACGTAACCATACCAGGCTTCGCGTTCCATAATCCGATCGAGCTTGCAGCGATGATGCAGGTTTTGCCATTCTATAGTGGGTTGGGGAATAATTTGTCCTGCCACGATCGCAAATAGCTTTGGGTTGAGTGCCACTTCTGCCAAAAACGGACTCTCGATCCATCCTGCCAGTTCTTCCGTCGCGCCATTGTATGTATCTAGAATAAATGCGATCGGGCGATCGAACCGTTCTAAATCTTCAAAAAAAACCTGTTGAAGTTGAGTTAAACGATACTTTCGTTCCTCTGGCGGCACATTTAAAATCACCTGAATTTGGCTGCCTTCCCCCGTCAAACGGTTGTTCTGAATCTCAACACCAGAATTGAGAAAGCGATCGATCAGGGCATTAAAATTCCGAAAGCGTGGTTTTCCGAGTACGCGCTGAATCCGGGAAAACACAAAAGCGATACCAGCTTGCGCCCCTTTGAGATCGATTAAAACTGGATGAATTTCCTGGGAACACAGTATCTCATCAAACCGCCCCATCAAACCCGTTTTCCCATAACCCGACGGTGCTTCAATCAACAAAATCCGTTCTCGCACCTGCCCCCGCAACATCCGTTCAAACAGGTGCAACTCCTGCGTGCGATTCGCAAAGCGCGTCATGGTTGCGTCCCCGAATCGCTATCCCTCGTGCTGATGCTAGAACTCTCTCCAGTTAGTTGATTTCGTTCTACCAAAGCATCCGTAGCTTTGATGCTACTCAGTTTCCCCTTCAGCGTATTCCCCCGAATCACCGTCTTGGCTGACGAGTTCCCAGAGTGGCTTTGTTTAATCAGCAAAATCGAGCCCGCGAATGTCAAAACCGTCACTGCCAAAGGAACCCACGGTTTCAAGTTATCCGGCAAATTCGGTAACTGGTTGGTAAAATACCCCAGCAACACGGTAATCAACCCAGAGACCAGGTACAGCACAAATTGTTTCATAGCAGCAGGGGAGCGGTAAAATACTCTCGGTTTTATCTGCACCCTATTGTGACAAAATTCTGGAGATTTTACCGCCACAGAGGAAAGCCCGGAATAAACTTATGCCGATCTGGATCGTGCAGATCGCAATATTCTCAGTTGCAGCCGGTTAAAATTACCTGGAATTGGATAGTACAAATCAAGCTGATTCAATTGAAAAAAAGTTGATTCAGGTGAATTATATCGAGATGCCTCGGCGGTTTCAACCGCTAGCAAGCACGTAGGGTGCCCAGAGCATTCAAACCTGTTGAAATCGAAAAATCAATGACTCACGCACCTTACAAGTTGATTTAACTTCTGTCACTCACCTAGGCGGGGTCTAAAGAATCTCCCCAACAATCATCCCCGCCAGTATTACAAACCCCACCCAAACATTTTGGCGAAAGATTTGACCGTAAACCCGCCTAGGAATATCCGCTTTTCGCAGTTCACTGTACTGCAAAAACCACAAAATTGCCGCCGCACAAATTGCCATCCAAAAACCAATGTGCAAGTGCAGATTAATTCCCATTGCCGTCAATAAACCGACAGTCCCAACAAAGAAAAAACCCACAGCATTAGCTGCATAATTTCCAAAAAAAATAGCGCTGGAATTAACCCCCAAACGCAAATCGTCTTCGCGATCGCTCATCGCATAAACTGTATCAAATCCTAACGTCCAACACACGACTGCACCCCACAGCAGCCAAGTAGCTAATTCTAGTTTCCCAACGGCAGCGCTCCAACTAATTAAAACTGCAAATCCCCAGGCAATTGATAACACTAATTGCGGCACTGGGAAGAATCTTTTTGCTAGGGGATAGCAGATAATTACTGGTACGGCGGCGACACACAACCAGAAACTTAAAGGATTGAGATAAAAAGCGAGAATTGCCGCGCAAGCAAAGGAAATTAATGCAACTCCTATTCCAGTTTGCACGGTGAGGGCGCGGGATGCTAGGGGGCGCGATCGCGTTCTTTCTACTTCGGGATCGATATCGCGATCCCACAAGTCGTTGATGACGCATCCAGCCGCACTCGTGGCTAAGGTACCCAACACAATCACGCCCACCAATGCTGCGGGCGGTTTCCCGTGGGCTGCTAAAAAAACGGCCCAGAGGGCTGGAATCATTAAAATTAGCCTTCCTGCTGGTTTGTCCCATCTCAAAAGCCTCACGACGGTTAGCAATGTGGATTCGGGTTGGCGATCGAGCTCTTTAAGCATTTCAATTCTAGATTTGATATTTTTAACTCTCGATCTTATCAAATTTTAGGCACAATGACTTACTATCTCTGTTGGCGATGGCATTTCTGCCGGAATTTATAACAGGTGAAAGTCTTGGCCAGTCAGCATTTCCAGTTTTTTGCTAATTTAATAGAATGCCTAACTGGATTCGTGAAATAATCATAAATATCTGTCAACCCCGAGACACTCCAATGGTTAATTTACTTGCTTCGGCGGAGTCAAATCGCATTATTGCTGCTATTGATATGGGTACTAACTCGTTTCACATGGTGCTGGCGCGCATCGATCCGAAATTGCCCGCGTTTACGATTATTGCTAGAGAGAAAGATACGGTTCGGTTGGGCGATTGCGATGCTAAGACAGGGTGCTTAAAGTCCGAAGTTATGGAAAGGGCGATCGCCACTCTGCGCCGCTTTCAAGATATTGCTAAAACTTTTAATGCTGAACAAATTATCGCTGTTGCTACGAGTGCGGTTCGCGAAGCCCCTAACGGGCGGGATTTTCTCAAACAAGTTGCTGAAGAATTAGACCTGAATGTGAGTTTAATTTCCGGTCAGGAAGAAGCGCGGAGAATTTATCTCGGCGTTCTTTCCGGTATGGAGTTTAACAATCAGTCGCAGGTGATTATTGATATTGGGGGCGGTTCTACAGAGTTGATTTTAGGAGACAGTTCTGAGCCTCGCTGTCTCACCAGTACAAAAATTGGTGCTGTTCGCTTAACAGGACAATTTGTCAAAAGTGACCCGATTAGCAGGGAGGAGTTTGCTTATTTGCAAGCTTATATTCGGATTTCGCTGGAAAGACCGATCGACGAATTGCGATCTCAATTTAATGCTGGCGAAACTTTGCGCTTGATTGGCACTGCTGGAACCATCGAAACTCTGGCGGCAATTAACGCTCGCGAAAAGTTGGGAACAGTGCCGAGTCCCCTAGCGGGATATCAGTTAAGTTTAAAAGATTTGCGCGATTTAGTCAATCGCTTTCGCAAACTTTCTTACTCGGAAAGGTTGGCAATTCCGGGAATGTCAGACAAGCGGGCGGAAATTATTCTGGCCGGCGCTTTGATTTTGCAGGAAGCGATGACACTATTAGGGATGGAATCGCTGACTGTTTGCGATCGCTCTCTAAGAGAAGGCGTAATTGTTGACTGGATGCTGGCGCACGGTTTAATTGAAAACCGCTTGCGCTATCAAGGTTCAATCCGCCAGCGCAGCACTCTGCACATGGCTAACAAATATCAAGTCAATTTAGAACAAAGTGAAAGAACCGCAGCATTTGCGCTCAATTTCTTCGACCAAACTCAAGGAATCCTGCACAATTGGGGAACCGAAGAACGCGAGTTGCTGTGGGCTGCCGCGATTCTGCACAACTGCGGTTTGTACGTCAGTCATTCGGCGCACCACAAGCATTCTTACTATTTAATTCGCAATGGTGAGTTATTAGGATACACTGAAACAGAGATTGAAGTCATTGCTAATTTAGCTCGCTATCACCGAAAAAACCCTCCCAAAAAGAAGCACGAAAATTTTTTGATTATTCCAAAAAAATACCGGGAAGTAGTTAGTAAATTGCATCCTTTTCTGCGGTTGGCTGTGGCTTTGGACAGGCGGCAGATTGGCGCAATTTCTGATTTTAAATGCGAACACCGCCCAGAAGTTCGAGAGTTTCATTTGCGGCTGCAACCGCTCGATCCAGAAGACGATTGCGCTCTGGAGCTGTGGAGTTTGGATTATAAAAAGCCGTCTTTTGAGGATGAGTACAATCTCAAATTAGTGGCAACTTTGGAGCCGACTCTGGTTCCCGTTTAAATACAAGGCAGAGCCTGGAAACGAGAAACTGTAGGGTGCTGTGCCAGAGAGATTCAAGGTGGTGAAGAAGACCCTCAAACGCTTGAAATCTCTCTGGCTGCGCTCGTTAAATCTTTTTCTTTTAACAGGCGATCGGCAATAAATTAGGTTTATTGCCGATCGCCTGCCGGTAGGATGAGGTAAAGCCGGTCGATCGCACCAATCCCTAGGGCGTCGGTTCAGTATTAGGAGTTGACAAAAAAGACTGAAAATGATATGTGAATTGAGAAGCCTGTTAAAT